>JAMOBJ010000004.1 GCA_039908095.1 Nitrospirae bacterium YQR-1 | reverse complement strand
TCCGTAAAACTGCTCTTTGCACTTGGTCAAACTGCCGGCAGGAGCGGGATTATGAGGATTGCGGTCTCTTTTATCTGTTAAATAAATGCTCTTTTCGGAGCTGGTAAGATTATAAACTTCCTTTGCGGGGTTGGGGGTCTCTTCCCCACGGTCCTCCCAGCCGCCTGCGTTTACTTTTGACTGCAACCCGGTATTACTCTCTTGTCACTTAACCACAACATTTTTTATATTTCTTACCACTGCCACAAGGGCAGGGTTCATTTCTGCCGGGCTTTTTATTTTTCCTGACTGTCTGCGGAGCATCGGAATCGCTCCTGTTATAGAAAACCGGTTGCCGTTTTTGGATACTTGAGCGTTCTATTTCCTCCTCAGAGTGTACCTTTATATGGAAAAGCCGCGTTAGAAATTCGTTTGTCACTCTGAATGTCAAATCTGAAAACATTTCGAAGGCTTCTTTTTTATATTCCACGAGAGGGTCCTTTTGCCCGTAACCGCGAAGTCCGATTCCCTCCTTAAGATGGTCCATTGCAAGTAAATGGTCTTTCCACTGCGTGTCAAGAAGCTGGAGAAGGGTAACTTTTTCAAAATACCGCAGGACATGGTCTCCCATCTCTCCCTCCTTGTTTTTGTACAACTGCTTTAAAACCTCGTTAATCTTTTCTTTTAACGTATTTATGTGTTTAACATCTTCAATCCGGCGCTTTAACTCTTTTTGTTGGATTCCAAATATACCAAACATCGAATCAAGCAAACTGTCCATATCCCAGTTTTCCGTATAAGTATCTTCAGGGCAGGAGCGCTCCAGAATGTCCAGAGCGGTATCCTCAATCATTTCGGTTATTTGCTCTTGTAATGACTCAGCGGCGAGAATTTCCCGTCTGAAAGAATAAATCTCCGTTCGCTGCTTGTTCATAACGTCGTCATACTCAAGGAGGTGCTTTCTGATATCAAAGTTGTGGGCTTCCACCTTTTTCTGGGCATTAGCGATAGCGCGTGAAACCATCTTGTTTTCTATAGGCACATCCTCTTCCATGCCAAGGCGTCCCATAAGTCCGGATATTCTGTCAGAGCCGAATATCCTCATAAGGTCATCCTCAAGGGAGAGGAAAAACCTGGAGGTTCCAGGGTCGCCCTGTCTGCCGGAGCGTCCCCGCAACTGGTTATCAATACGTCGTGCCTCGTGGCGCTCTGTGCCCAGAATAAACAGTCCACCGGCCTCTATAACTTTTACCTTATCAGCGGCACAAATTTCCTCCGCTTTTGAGAGAGCTGTTTTCCAATCCTCATCGGTGTAGTCCTTATTCTCTTTAAGCATATCGTGAGCCAGGCCCTTGGGGTTTCCGCCAAGCACAATGTCAGTGCCGCGGCCGGCCATGTTGGTCGCTATGGTTACAGCACCGCTTCTGCCCGCTTGTGCCACGATTTCCGCCTCTTTTTCGTGGTACTTGGCATTTAGCACACTATGGGGGATGCCGGCCTTCTTAAGTTCTTTTGACAAAATCTCGGATTTATCTATTGATATGGTGCCGACCAGCACAGGCTGTGCCTTACTGTTACACTCCCGGATAGTCTCTATAACGGCTTTAAATTTAGCCTGCTCGTTTTTGTATATTGAATCCGGCAAATCAGCCCTGTTCATCGGCCTGTTTGTTGGAATTACCATAACGTCAAGGTTATATATTTTTCCGAACTCCTCAGCCTCTGTATCGGCAGTTCCCGTCATACCGGCAAGTTTGTTGTACATCCTAAAGAAATTCTGAAAAGTAATGGTGGCCAGAGTTTGGTTTTCACTTTCTATTTTTACACACTCTTTGGCCTCTATCGCCTGATGAAGGCCGTCAGACCACCGCCTGCCGGGCATCAAACGCCCGGTAAACTCATCTACAATTATCACCTCGCCATCTGTCACCACATAATCAGTGTCTCTTTTGTAGAGATTGTGGGCCTTAAGCCCCTGCAGCACGTGATGCACGAGTTCTATGTTTATTGGATCAAAGAGGTTATCCACACCAAGCATCCTCTCGGCATGCACTGCCCCATCTTCAGTTAAAATTGCATTCTTTGTTTTCTCATCTATGGTGTAATCAACGTCTTTTATTAGTCTTGGAATTGTTTTGTTTATTTTATAGTACTTATCTGTTGATTCCTCAGACGGGCCTGATATGATTAGTGGAGTACGTGCCTCATCAATTAAAATACTATCCACCTCATCCACAATGGCAAAGTTCAGCTCCCGCTGAGAAAACTCCGATAGGTCGTACTTCATGTTGTCTCTAAGGTAATCAAAACCGTACTCATTATTTGTGCCGTAGGTAATGTCCGCCCTGTACGCTTCCTGCCTTGAGCAGGGATTCAAAAAGTCAAGATTTTCATATTCGGACTTATACGTTGGATCGTAGAGAAAAGAGTCATCATTTTGTATAGTTCCCACGGAAAGTCCCAGGAAGTTATAAATCGGCCCCATCCACTGGGTATCACGCCTAGCCAGGTAATCATTGACGGTTACCACATGCACCCCCCTGCCATCCAGCGCATTAAGATACACCGGCAGCGTTGCCACAAGGGTTTTACCCTCACCGGTTTTCATCTCGGATATTTTACCCTGATGGAGCACTATGCCACCGATTAACTGCATGTCAAAGTGGCGCATCGAAAGTATCCGCTTTGATACTTCTCGCACTACAGCAAAGGCTTCCACTAAAATATCGTCCAGTGTTTCGCCGTTTAAAAGGCGAGACCTGAACTCTCCGGTTTTCTCTTTTAGCTGTGAATCAGTGAGTTTTGATATTACAGCCTCCTGTTCATTTATAAGCTCTACCAGAGGCCCCATTTTTTTTAGCTCTCGCTCATTCTTAGTGCCAAATAGCTTTTTTAATACATAACCTATCATTTTATTTGCCTTCTTTTACTTATCTTTTTCTCTGTAAGAAACCTAGTATTATATCATAATTAATGTATTTTTTCGATATATTTATTAAACTTTCTGTGTCTTTTTTATTTATAAACGGAACTGTGCCAATTATCGGTGTCTTTGACAATTCTGCAATTACGCCCGGGTTTGTCCTGTGAGCCAAACTATCAGTGTCGCTTGTGTGGTTTATAATAATACCTGCTGTATTAATTTTTCTGTATTTCAAAAAATCAATCGTAAGAAGAGTGTGGTTTATTGCGCCCAGTCTGTTTTCAGCTACCACTATCACAGGTAAACTCAACTCCAGTATAAGGTCGGCAATAAGAAAATTCTTTTTAAGCGGTGCCATCACACCTCCAACTCCTTCAACCAACAGGACGGTGGATTTATCAACATTGGTAAGAGCCGTGATGAGTTTTTTTAACGGGATGTCCTTTTTTTCAATTTCCGAGGCCGCCATCGGACAGAGTGGTTCCTTAAACCTGACAGACGTAATGTCATCTATGCTGTCATTAAGGCGGAGAACATCCTTATAAAAACCTCCATCCTCAGGAATTAACAGTCCTTGCTCTAATCTGCATCCGGTTTCAATGGGTTTTCTTACGGTAACATTAAAACTTCTGTCCATTAGGCCGAGGGCAATAATTGCCGTTATCACGGTTTTCCCTGCTCCGGTATCTGTGCCTGTTATAAAGAAACCGTTCACGGTCTGCTATCCAGAGTAAAAATCTGTCCTGTAAGTCTTGTGGTTTTTAAAATTGTAGCTATGAACATGGCCGCCTCCTCAGGGCTGGAAAGAGTGCCCAGTGCGCTTTCCTGCCGGGCCCTTTTCATTGCAGTCTTATTAGCCGTGCCCATAGTGGTATTAAGGTAGCCGGGAAGGACGGTGTTGACTTTTATGTTATACGGTGAGAGCTCCATAGCCAGTGTGTGGGAAAGCCCGATAAGTGCCGCCTTTGATGCACTATAGGCGCACTGACCGGCAACGCCCCTTATAGCGGACCTTGATGAAATATTAATGATATGGGGATTTTCCGATTTTTTTAACAATTCAATCATCTCTCTGATAACATTAAAAGTTGCAGTTAAATTCACTGCAATGACCTCATCCCATTTGCTCTCGGAGTAATTTACAATAAGGCCGTCAAGAGATATTCCGGCGGAGTTTATAAGGTAATCGAGTTTTTCGAAATTTTCACTTATGTAACCGGCAACCTTTTCTATTTCCGATTTGTGTCTAATATCGGTTTTAATGGGGTGCATGGTTTTGTCATAGCCGTCAATTGTAATCTTACTACTGTTATAAACAGCGATAACCTCAGCGGAGTCCTTTAAAAGTGATAAAACAATTGCTTTTCCAAGGCCGCCTGATGCGCCGGTGACAAGAGCTATGGGCATTTACTATGATTTTATCAAATCGGATGTGTTTGTTACAAGAAGCTGGAATTTGGCGAGAGATTTTAAAGGGGAGTTCCACATTATCCACTCAGTTCAGCGTTTTTTCCGTATCCACCGCTCTCCAAAGTGCAGCACGGGATATCCTGTTAAATTTGTGCCAGCTCTGAGGACGTGAGTTTACTATTAGTGCTACCGCTATTCTATCCTCACGCCTTCCCACATAAGCCAGTGTTCCGGGAAGTGAACCGCTCCTGTACCATAAACTTTTACTCCCGACATCGCCTTCTACAACGTTCCAGCCCATGCCGAAATACTCATTCTTGTTTTTCCAGTAATCCAGTTCAGGGCGCCTCAACATCAGTTTCAGGGATGTCTGCGATATAGGAGAGACCGCCTCACCATCACCAGCCACCGTCACTATAAATCTCACCAGATCACTTGCCGATCCTATCCATGCGCCGTCGGCGCTATGAGTTTCAAGCGCAAACTCCGCCCCATACTCCTCTGACACCAATCCGTGCTCTCCCACAAAAATACTTGGCCGTAGCTTTTGTTCAGGATTTGAATAATACAACGTTTCACCCGCAGCCCTGTCTTTTCTTAACGTTTTGCCCAGACGCATGGCTGTTATCCCAATTGGATTAAAAATCTCCGATTTAACATATTTCTCGTATGGCTGCCCGGATACCTTCTCAACTATTTTGCCAAGGATTACATAACCTATGTTTGAATATGCATAATCGGTGCCTGGGTCAAAATCAAGATGTTTACCCATCCAATAGCGTAGTGTAGTGTCAATATCGGCAGGTGGAGCTTTTCCGGCCGCTTTGGCCGCAATTACAGCGTGTGGGTAATTTACAGGGTCCCCGCTTCTTTTTCTATTCCATCCCCCGGACATTTGCAACAGATGCTGTACTGTTATATCATAAATCCTTGGGTCAATGTCGCCGCCGTTTAGAGGGCTAACCCCGTCAAGAACCCTGAACACTTTGTCCTGTAAACTTAACTTACCTTCCTCACAGAGTTTCATCACAGCAACGGCTGTAACAGCCTTTGACACGCTTGCCACTCGAAATAATGTATTGGGCGTCACAGGCTCATGTGCCGCTTTGTCGGCATACCCAAAACCCTTTGAATATATTATTCTGCCGTTTTTAGCAATTGCCACCGAGGCCCCGGTAACATCATTTTTAGCCATCAATTGTGAAAACCATGTCTCATACCCCTCAAAGCCGACCACTGAGTTAATATCAATATTTTCAGCCGATGTTATCCTCTTTTTATTTTGATGCCTGCGCACGGGTTTTTTACCTTTCCTCGATTGCTTAGTCTTTTTGTGCTTTTCGGATGCATATAAAGCAGACGGTAAAAGTACAGTTGAAATAAAAATTGTTAAAAAAATAAATACAAAAATTGACTTATTTGTGTTCTTTTTCAACATGTCTCTGCGGCAGCCCCCATAAAAAAAGTTCCCTTTAATAATTAATATTTTTCATAAACTCAATCCAAATAGGCAGCGCCGCCTGAGAGCCGGTTTCCCTGTCTCCGATTGGTTTATGGTCATCCCTTCCAACCCATACTCCAACGGCCAGCCTTTCATCAAAACCCATAAACCACGCATCTGCATAACTATCCGTAGTGCCGGTTTTGCCATATACAGTTCTGTTTAACGACATGGCGGCACGCCCTGTGCCCTCAGTTATTACCGCTCTGAGGAGTTCTTTGAGGTCATTGCCCACTCCATCATCTATTACGTTTTTGTAGGAAATTTTCATTTCCTGAAGCGGTACTCCGTCTTTGTTGGTTATCTTTACTATGGAGTACGGACTGTAGCGGTTTCCGCTGCTAAATGCGGCATAGGCATATGTCAGCTCTAAGAGAGAGACGTCTGAGGCGCCGAGGGCTGATGGCATATAGGGCTGAACCTGATTCTTAAAGCCAAGCATTTTCGCCGTCTCTATAACTTTCTTAATGCCGACCTTATCGGCCAGATACACAGTAGCGGCATTTAGTGAGCGCGAGAGCGCAAAACGAAGGGTTACCTCTCCGTTGTACTCGTGGTTGTAGTTTTGCGGTACCCAGATGTCGGCCTTGCTGCTGCCGGTAAAACTAATTTCCTGATCAATAATGATGCTCTCAGGGGTGAATCCCTCGTTAAGTCCGGCCAGATAGACTATCGGCTTAAATGACGAACCGGGTTGCCTTACCGCCTGTGTTACCCTGTTAAACTGTGTTTCCCAGAAATCAGTACCACCAACCATAGCTTTAATAGCACCGGTCTTAGTGTCAACGGCCAAAAGAGCAGCCTGAATATTTTTGCGTTTTCGTTTGGCAAGATTGTTGACTCCAAATAAAACGGCTTTTTCAGCTATCTTTTGCATGTGATAGTCCAGTGTTGTATGAATCTTTATACCGGCGGTGTAGAGTTTTTCCCCATATTCGTCCTCAAGCTCATTTCTTATATAATCTATAAAGTAGGGGGCGTTGTACCGCCTTGTGTGAGCATTTACCGGAAGTGGAACCTTCATTGCCTTTTCACATTGTTTGTCTGTTATAGCACCGGTGACAAGCATCCGCTTAAGAACAAAGTTTCTCCGTTGCAGGGCTTTTTGTGGATTTTTAAATGGCGAGTAAGTTGTCGGCGCCTTGGGTATTGCAGCCAGAAGTGCAGCCTCGGCAATCGTTATATCTGATGTGGTCTTTCCAAAGTATGTATAAGAGGCCGCCTCTATGCCATAAGCCCGTGTGCCGAAATATGTCTGGTTTAAGTACAGGCCGATGATTTCATCCTTAGTGTAGTGGCGCTCTATTTGCACGGAAAGGGCTGCCTCCTTGAGCTTTCTCTCCAGTGACCTCTCAGGTTTCAGAAACAACATTTTAGCCAATTGCTGGGTTATTGTGCTGCCCCCCTGAACAAACCCCCCTGCCTTTATGTCCTCATACATTGCCCCGAAAATTCTGACAAAATCAATCCCTCTGTGCTTATAAAAGCGTGCGTCCTCTACCGCTATGAATGCCTTTTTTACGTGCTCCGGAATCTTATGATAGGGTACAAATGTACGTCTTTCTATGAAGAGCTCCGCCAGCAGCTCGTTATCCGCCGAGTAAACAAGAGAGGTTTGAAGCGGGGTATATTCCTCAAGCATCTTTATTTTAGGTAAATCGGAAAGCGTCCAGAACAAAAAACCCCCGCCAAAACCCAGTGACAGGGCTATAACCATAATAAGAAAACCTAAAACATAGGATAAAATTCCCCGTTTCTTTTTTGGCTTTACCGGCTCTTTTTGGGATGCCCGCCGTAGCCCTTTTTTCTCAACCATACGTGCCTGCTTCAAACTCCTCCTTAAAGAGTAACAACAAGCGGGTAAAAAAATCAAATACAGTTTGTTTAATGTTTTCAAGACGGCTGCTTGTTATGAGTCCCAACAATAGGTCGTAATACCAAGTTGCATTCATTCGATTAACTTTGTTGGCTTCGTCGAAAGCTCCTTGATGTACGAAAGAGTACGCCTGTGTCGCTTTCTCCTTGCCGCCTCGTTACTCTTTTGACTGCTACTTGGTATAAAACAGCTCCCCTTTGCTTATTAAAAAAAATCTTGACAAATACCGTACATATGTACTATAGTACAATTGTACGGTATATTTACCATGAGGTGACACCATGGCAACAGGTAATGACACTACGGCGGCAGGCGGCGGCAAAGAGCTGACGCACAGGCAGGGTGAAATCCTTGAGTTTATAAAGGAGCATGTTGCAACGATAGGGTATCCGCCGACCATAAGAGAGATATGCAGCCGTTTTGGGTTTTCAAGTCCCGACACTGCAAGGCATCACGTGGATGCCCTCAAAAGAAAGGGGTATTTAAGGCAGGAACCTCTTAAACAAAGGGCACTTGAGGTCTCAGGCATGAGGATGCCAAACATGCAGAGAATTCCACTCTTAGGAAATATTCGGGCAGGAACCCCGGGGCTTGCTGTTGAGGATGTGGCGGAGTATCTTGATGTGGATACAAGTCTATTTAATCTTACATCCGGTTTTGCCCTGAGGGTAAAAGGGGACAGTATGACGGAGGCCGGCATACTTGAGGGAGATATAGTGTTTGTTGACAAGGAGAGGGCTGTATCCAACGGTGATATCGGCATAGCTTTGATAGGGGATGAGGCTACAGTTAAGAGAATATACAGGGAGGACACAACCGTCCGGTTAGTGCCGGAAAATAAAAACATGGCGGCCATTGTCGTAGATGCTGCAGATGTGCTGATAATCGGCAAAGTGGCCGGTGTACTGAGGAGACTTTAATATAATGGAGCAAATAGGAGAGCGCATCACTGTACTTGCCTCCTTTGGCAGCGATACGAAACTTAAACCATTAAAGTTCAAGTGGTCAAACCGCACAGTCGTTATAAAAGAGATAACGTACTTTTGGCAGGACAGAGAGGGAGAGGCACGGGTTTATCATTTCTCTGTAACCGACGGAAGCGCCGTGTATGAGATAAGTTTCAACAGCTTGTCAATAGTGTGGGTTTTAGAGAGGCTTGAGGCTTGAGCACTATAATGCTTATAGATATGGATGCCTATTTTGCATCAATCGAACAGAAGTCCAATCCGCACCTCTGCGGCAAACCTATAGGGGTTATCGGCTCAGGGAAGAGAACAATAATAAGCACAGCCTCGTATGAAGCCAGAGCGCGCGGGGTTAAGACCGGCATGAATATCTATGAGGCCAGGAAAGCCTGCCCCGAAATTATCCTTGTTGTGGGCAATAGCAGAAAATACACTCACACTTGTGCCGGGCTTGCTAAAATCTATATGAAGTACACCCCCGATGTGGAGGTTTATTCAGTGGATGAGGCATTTTTGGATATAACCGGTACTGAGCATCTTTTTGGTGGAGCACTGAGGATAGGCAGGGAGATAAAATCAGAAATCAAACGGATTTTTGGGATAAATGCAACAATAGGGATAAGTTACAACAAGCTGATGGCAAAACTTGCTTCAGATTTATCAAAACCGGACGGACTCAAAATATTAAATAAAGAGGAAGCGGCGGCGGTGCTCTCAGAGCTTCCCACGCAGGAACTCTGGGGTATAGGCCGGCATACGGCGGAAAAATTAAGATCAACAGGGATAAACACATGCGGAGAGCTGGGGCGTGCCTCATTGTCAATGCTGAGGAGTCTGTTTGGTGTTACAGGGCTGCGCCTTAAGGCCATGGGGCAGGGCCTGGATGACTCTCCGGTCTCAGCACAGGGGCTCTACGACTCTGAGACAGTTAAATCCATAGGGCACAGCATGACCCTTCCCAAAGACGTCTGGAAAATGACTGACATCGAGACACATCTGCTAAGACTTTCCGAGATGGTGGGGAGACGGGCAAGAAAACACAAGTATGCAGGGAGCATCATTACCCTAACCATAAGGTATAAGAGTTTTGAGACTTGCACAAGACAAAAAAAACTGGGACTACCTACAAACGACACTCACGGAATATTTTCAACAGCCCTGGAGATAGTAAAGGGGCAGCGGCTTAAAGAGCCCGTACGTCTTCTTGGCGTGACCCTCTCGGGGCTTACAGAGGACGGAGGGCAGCTTTCACTGTTTGAGGAGATTAATAAAAGACGGGCTTTACTTAGTGCAGTGGACAGCATAAATGACAGATATGGGCGTTCCACCGTGGGCTGGGCCCTTTATGCGCTGATGGGAGAAAACGGCCCAGGTGTCATATCTCCTGCATGGAGACCACATGGCATACATAATACCAAGTAGCCTTCAATCGTCTAACTTTGCCGGCTTCGTCAAAAGCTCCGGGGCGTCTCCCCTAAAAAGGGGAATCCCCTGTAAGGGGAGGCGTCCCCTTCTCCCAGCCGCCTGCGTTTATTTCTGACTGCAGCTTGGTATTAGCTTTAAAATGGAAAGAACTAAAAATATTTACAGTTACTAAAAATAAGCTGTTGACAAACTCTTTAGGTATTAACTATAATGATAGAACAAGGTTTTTAAATAGCATTTGAAAGGAAAAACGGCTCAGACATGTCCTTAATGGATGACTTAAAAAGGCAAATACTGCTGGATGGAATAGAAGACAGCGAGTTAGGAAAAATAGCGGGTATGGTGGATAACCTGAAGGTCTCCAAAGGAGACCCGATATTCAGGGAAAACGAGCAGACCCGTGGTATTTATATGATAATTAGCGGGGAAGTGGAAATTACAAAGAAACTTCCTATAGACTTGAAGACAAAAATGCTTATAACTATGCGAAATATGCAGAATTGCTGTCAGATCAGAAAAACACCGTTTGGCTGGAGACAGTTGTTTGCATCGTTGATAGAAGGGCAGTATTTTGGTGAACTCTCTGTGGTAGAGGGAAAGAAGAAACATGGGGCGGATGCAGACGCTGTGACTGATTGTGAGTTTTATATACTTAGCCCGGATAAGTTTTCCCTGATAGAGGCGACAAGTCCTGAAACTATCCTTAAAATGCTTAAAACCATAGCGCGAGTTTCCTCAAAAAACATGAGATACCTCGACAGACAGCTTTTAAAATTGATTATTGGAATTTAAAGGGAGTACATATGACGCCCAGACTTGAGGATTTAAAAAATCAGGTGCTTTTAGAAGGCCTCGATGACAGTGAGTTACAAAAAGTTTTAGAGATTCTTCAAGTCGTTGAGTTTGCAAAGGGTGCTTATATTTTTCAGGAAAATGATTCCACCAAAGGCATATATATGATTCATTCAGGTAAAATTGAAATAAAGAGAAAGCTTCAGCTTGACACCAAAAGCAAGATGTTAGTCATGCTTAGAAATATAAAGAGCGATGAAATCAGACACACTGCCGCCGGCTGGGAAAACCGGTTTGCTATTTTAGAGAAAGGGAGTTTTTTTGGTGAGCTTTCTGTGATAGAAAGCAGAAAGAAACACAGCGCCGAATGTGTTGCCCTGGAAGACACAGTGTTGTTACTTTTAGCGGCTGAGGAATTTCAAAAACTTGAGGAAGCAAGCATATATACTGTTGTTAAAATTCTGAAATCAATTGCTAAGGTCAGCTCCGGTAACGTTCGTCAACTAGACAGAAGAATACTTAAAGCTCTGATGGGTACATAACCCGATTTTTGTAACGTATCTTACTTTTTTCATCTGTGCCGCTCAGCATTTAATGTGGCTTATGCCTGCTCAGTATCAGTATTTTGTATAAGTAAGCCTAAGAGAAGAGAGTGAGGGGATAACTTAATGTATAGTGTTGAAATAAGTCGTAACAATCCGGGATGTTTTCTGTTTTTAATAGACCAGTCGGGCTCGATGGGAGACCCTTTCGGCGGCAATCCGGCTCTGCTGAAAAGCCACGGTGTGGCAGATGCCGTTAACAGACTCCTTTCAAACCTCGTCATTAAATGCTCAAAGGACGACGGAATCAGAAACTACTTTGAGGTAGGTGTTATCGGCTACGGTAATCCCGACGTCTCCACTGCATTTATGGGCCCGCTTGCCGGTCGTGAACTTGTAAAAATCGAGGAAATCGGCAACAATCCACTCAGAATAGAAGAACGCCTCCAGCAGATATCCTCCGCTGACGGGCAGTCAGTTCAAAAGAGCGTTAAATTCCCCGTCTGGATTGAACCCCTAGCTCGTAACGGCACTCCCATGTGCAAGGCTTTCGATACCACCAGAACAATTTTAGAAAAATGGATTGCCCTGAACCTTAACAGCTATCCCCCCATTGTTATAAATATCACAGACGGAGACGCCACAGACGGTAATCCAGTGCCATACGCCCGAGACCTCATGCGCCTTAATACCAATGACGGCAATGTCCTTCTGTTTAATATCCACATCTCAACTCAACAGTCTGTGCCGATTATTTACCCCGACAGAGCACCCGCCATCTCTGACCAATACGCCGCCCTGCTGTTTGAAATCTCAAGCCTCCTGCCTGAGACATTCATCACAGCTGCTTTAAATGACGGTTATAACGTTAACCACCAAAGCAGAGGTTTCGGATTTAACGCCGATCTCATCTCTCTTATTAGTTTCATTGACATAGGAACCAGAGTGGGAATGTTGAGATAGGCTCTTTGTATGAAGTGGCCCTCAATAAAAAAGAGGAATGTTGTTTTCTTTAATAAGCTGATTAGGGATTTTCACGTTTATTACACCCAAAAAAACGGCAACTCCATTGATGACTACGAGGACGCATGGGGTTACAGGGAAGATACACTGTGTTTTTGTCTGTCTGACGGTGCAACCGAATCACCATTTTCTAAAGAACTTGCAACTCTGCTTGTCAATAACTACGTGACACAGCCGCTGCCTAACGATAACCTTAAAGAGGCGCTGCTTAACACTGTTAAAACCGCTCAAATACATTGGAGCAATAATTTAAAGGAGAAAGAACTCCCATGGTATGCCCAACAGAAGATATCTACAGGCTCACATGCAACCTTTGTCGGCGTGCGCTTTACAGTGCTCCCCTCAGACTCAATTAAGGATAAACTCAGAAGAATTGTCAAAGTCAGATGGGAATCCGTCGGGGTCGGCGATTCTTGTTTTTTTATTGTCAGAAACAATGAACTCTTAACTACCTTCCCTCTCAGCTCTGAAGATGATTTTAATAACACTCCAAATCTTATCTCAAGCATTGAGCCTTTGAAAGAGGAAAACATCGCCTATAACTCAGGGATTATTCAAAAAGGCGACAGATTGTTTCTCTTTACAGATGCTATAGCGCTGTGGTTTTTGAAATCCTCCCACAGCGGCGCTAAACCCTGGGATACTCTTCAAAATATTGGGAATATGGATGCCTTTGCCGCCTTTGTTGATACTCTGAGGGCTGGCAAGGAAATAAAAAACGACGATGTAACCGGCATTACGATGAGTTTTTAGCCGGATGATATGAAATACCCGCTTCCCGACCAATACAACAAGGCTATTCAAAACCCCGAACTTTGCTTTCCGGACGATGAGCTAAAAACAGGTGTTGTCGAACTAAACAGACTAGGACTTCCTTTTGTCAGATGCGGTAATTTCTCCTCCGTCTATAAAATCATTCTGCCGGATAAGGAACGTGCCGTAAAATGTTTTTTCAACTACTACCCTGATATCAAATCACGTTACGAGCTGATATCGGAATACCTTAGCGTCCTGAACACTCCATATTTTATAGGGTTTCAATACTATGAAAACGGGATACGGGTTAACGGTAAAAACTACCCGCTGCTTTCCATGGACTGGATTAGCGGCACATCGTTTGACAAGTACATAGATGAGTGCATAAGGGCCGGTGATACTGATAAACTCTCCGCTCTGAGAGATTCTTTTGTTTCCATGTACAAAGAGCTAAGAGCTGAAAAAGTAGCTCACGGAGACCTCCAGCATGCCAATATAATAGTCACACCGGAGGGACTTAAACTCATAGACTACGACGGCATGTACGTTGCCGCTATCACACTTACAAGAAGTAACGAGGTTGGACATCCTAACTATCAGCACCCAAAGAGAACTCGATTTCACTACGGTGAGATGATGGATAACTTCAGCGCTATGGTAATACACACAGCCCTTACGGCTTTAGTGCATAAACCTGCTCTTTGGGAGAGTTACTATAATGGGGATAACCTGATTTTTTCCGAGAGGGATTTTTCCAATACCAACCAGTCGCCGCTGTTTCGAGAGTTGTTTGCCTCTGACGTGTTAAAAAAACAAGCCTCTGTGCTTGCTAAAATCTGCCTGCTGCCTTATGAAAAATCTCCGGATTTTTTAACCCTTCTTGACAGCGATGGTACAATCAGTGCCGGAGTCCTGACTGAGGTAATAGCTGAGTTTAAGACAACAGAAGCCGCTCCGGTTGTAACACACCCGCCACAACCGGAAAATATAAAATCTCAAAATACTGCCTCCGGCGATACAGCGCTCTGTCCAAAATGCGGCAACGCACAAAGTGCTGCTGGAATTTTTTGCAACAACTGCGGCTACTCTCTTTTAAACGAAAAACCACCTCAGGTACAAAACCTCCTGCCTGCACCTAAATTTAAGTTTCCCAAAATTAAAACGATTGCACTTTTTTTTGTAGTATTTTCGTTTGTGCTTTTTTTGTACGACAACACAAAAACAGGGCCTATCAAAAAGATTACATTAGATGATGTCTCTGCGTTTGTTACCGGTGTCCTGTCTAAAGGCAGAATTGAAAGGCTTACAAAGGCAATCGAGGCGGACCCTGTTAATTCAGCCTCATACTATCAAAGGGCTGTGGAGTACGTTAGGGCCGGCAAGTACGATTTGGCAATAGATGATTTTACAAAAGTCCTGAAATATGATAATAAAAACGCTAAGGCTTATTTAAACCGCGGGGTATCATTCGGTATGCTTGGGCTTCACAAGGAGGCCATAGCTGATTACATCAAGGCTGCCGGATTAGGCCTTAAACCGGCACAGGATTTTCTGGACTCTAAAAATATCCCATGGAAAAAGGGAGGATAACAAAACAAGGGCGTTGTACATGACGGCGGGATAGTTCATAAAAGATTGCCTTTATTGCACTACAGCTCATACAAAGTTGCAGTCAGATTGGTATGTTGACAAAAATTTCCCTGTAACGGCAATTTTTGTCCTTAACAGGGATTTTCTTTCTTTATATATTTTCTAAGTCATTGTAATTAAAGACAATTTCATTGGCATAATCCTTGCATATCAGTAATTATTGGGGTAACCGGCAACTGGAGCTAAAGTTTAAATGAGGGTTAAAGTTTTAAAGTGCACTTAAGAAGATAATTTAACAGACGAATAGATAAGTAACAGATTACGGAGGTGGTCAAATGAACGGAAATGTCAACATAGGCAAGCTAAAAAGGGCATTAAAGGTTTGTTTTGAAAATGACCGTGCATTTCTTCTCAGGGATCGTCTGGAGAGTATCTTGTACATCTACAACGTTATCTTCTTAATGAAAATGGGCTGCGTGATCAGTGAGATAGAGGGCGTCTTAAACAGCGATGAAAAGTATGTAAGTGAAAACAAAACTGCACAGGACATCGCATATGCCATTGAGGTGGCGGAGGGTAAGGATGAGGAGGCAAAGGTGGCATTATCCGGATACTGTGATATGGCAAGACAGTACATACAGTCGTACTTCAGCCTCTTTGGTAACATAAACATAGATGAGACGGGACTTAATGGTTTAAATGAAATTAAAGCGGATGGGGTTATCAAGGCGATAGAGGACCTTCTGCCCGGTGACGGCAAACCCGAGCTCTGGAACAAGCCCTTTCCAATAAACGTATCGGCGCACCATGTGCATCTAAGCAAGGATGACTTCCATGTGTTGTTTGGTGACAAAGACGAGCTAACACCAAAGGCCATGCTTAGCCAGCCCGGGCAGTTTGCCGCACAGGAGTGTGTTAATCTTATCGGACCAAAAGGTGCTGTTGAAAGAGTGCGAATTCTCGGCCCATTTAGAAAGGAATCGCAGGTAGAAATATCCAGAACCGAGGAGTTCAAACTTGGCATAAATGCCCCGGTAAGAGACTCCGGCAATATTGAGGGAACTCCGGGAATAGTGTTGCAAGGTGACAACGGTGAGCTTAAACTTAAAAAAGGGGTTATTTGCGCCAGACGTCATATACACATGTCCCCCTACCAGGCGCACACATACAACATCAATGATATGGATGTTGTTATGGTTAAAGTAAAGACAGGACGTGAGCTGATATTTGGAAACGTACTGGTTAGAGTACACAATGATTTTAATCTCGATATGCACATTGACACAGATGAGGCAAACGCCGCTGAAATAAACAATGGCGCAATCGGTTTTCTTGAGGATATCACCGAAAGAAAATCTGTCAGAGCTGTGCAGAATTGCTGAAAACTATATATGTGGAGGGGATGTTCTCAACAGAACAAAACCCCTCTTATAAGACATTTTCCTTACCCTGTATTATGTCAATTTCATGCATGGCTATGTTAATTTTATCTTTCACAAGATATTTCTTAAATTTATCGGGGCCGGTCAGAATAAACTCCAGTGATACCACCTTAGCACAACCTTTACCATTTGTTGTGAAAAAATTCAAGGCATCGTCTGTAGAGATTACCCGTTTGTTTAATATCACTCCGTTTTCAAGGATAGGTATGGAAGCCCTGTAATAGGTCTCAACACCGTCATCATAAGTTAAGAGTGCAAGAATCACAGGCGGTTTATAGAGAGTTCTAATAATATAGCCTAAAAAGGTGTATGTTATTTTTATTTTAGCAAGGAGTATGTTATTAACTGGGGCTAAAAGAAGTTTTTCGCCGAATTTCATAGTAACATCACCGGCGTGCTTCTGTATTGTTTTGACAGTGTTTACTTTGTTTTTGCTAAAAAGCAACATCTTAGGCTCTGTGTCGTATGGAAAATAGTTAGATTCGAGCTGATTTGAACCCGGATATATTATGCTCACTACACTGTAGTTTTGCAGTAATGTTAGTTTAGTATATGTTTCATCCCAGAAAGGATGTCTGCCGTCCAGTGAGCCTGAAGAGTAAATAACAAACTGAGGTGCAGATGGTCCGGCATACTTTTCTGCATTTTTTTTATCAAGGTAGCTGTTATAAGCAGTATAAGATTGTATAATCGGACGGGGATTATAATTGAGGCCGTTAAAATAAATATAGGAGATTTCCCACGGCATTATATCCACAGACTGTTTATCTATTAGCCGTATTATATTATCAGGCAGGGTACGGTATGGTTTATTTTCTTCTAAATACTGTTTTCTGTCATATGAAAGCTTATTATAAATTACATCCTTATACGGCAGTGAAAATAACTTATCCACATAATGCGGCAGGCTCTCAACATCCTGTATTTTAACGATTAAAATAAGCACTATTAAAAAAGGAAGCACAACTTTCATGTATCGCTCTATAGATATGTTGCTGGTGAAAATGTAAAACAACGCAATAAACAAAACTACAAATGAGAAAAACTCATTGCCACTGCCGAATCTGACAAAAGATTGTTTAAATAAAAAAAAGCATGAAAGCAATATCACTAAGTATGCAACAAAATCATGAACATGCCTTTTAATATTCTTTATAACCATTGGAAAAAGTGTTAGTAAAAAAACAAAATACACCACTGCTGCATATAACTTGAAACTTTCTGATTTACGAAACATAACGTCATTATAACTATCCGATATAGAGATACTGCCGATTATATAATTAAGGATATCTACCTTGAGAAATACTGATATGCTGCTAACGGCTAAAATATGAATAATTACACATAACAGTATTTTGTTTCTCATTGCTCTGTTGCGGCTTAGCATATACGCTACAACGCTATAGTACATAGCAAGTGAGAACAGAGCTAAATATACTTTTTCGTAAAACAGAATAATTACAATTGCACCTGAGAGCCACAGATATTTTATTGTATTTTGGGTGTCATAAAGACTACGGAATAAAAAGAAAACTATTACTAACAAAAGAAAGCAATATGTAGTATAAAGCAGTTCAACACAAGATGTAAAAAACAGAACCAATACAAAAAAAATTTCGGAATAACTGTTGAGTTTTGATACAATATAGTGAATCATAATAAAGGAAATCAATACCAAGAGGATGCTGAAGGCAAGAGGAATAATAAAATCAATATCAGTGGAGACATGAGTTGTGAGAAACCCCAGAGGCCCATGCGTAAATATTATGTCCTTTCCAAATGTAAGCCCCATCTTAACTGCTAAATTAAGCGCAAGTTGCCATGATACATCTACACCGGTCCATGGTTGCAAAGTCAGGTTCTGGTAGTAAAACAGTCTTTTCGGCAAAATTATAAATAGTAGTAATAAGGATATAGTTACACGTACTACAGAGTTAATATCAGCACTTAAATGTACATATTTTTTTATCATATCTAAATAATTATAGGGTTACAGTAAATAAAACCAGTGTATAGCTAATGGGAGCAGACCCTTACATACAAGATACTTTATGCGTAGCAAGGCAATAGCAATGCCACGGGAATAAAAAATTTTTTATTTATTTTTCTTGCTGTGTTTTACTGTTCCGGTTGTTAGCTCTGAGACATAAGCGACCTTCTTGTAATCTTTGGGCAGCTCAAACATATATGATTTAGCTGTGCCTGTCTGTATGTTTCTTAACTGTGCCGTAATCATGGTTGATTTACCTTCAGTGTCTTTAGCCTCGTATTCATAACGAATAATCAGATTTCCAAAGTCGGCAGCTTCCCATATGATTGCCTCAATCTTTTCATCGGGTTTGTCTTTTTTATAAAAAACTGCATCATATTTTTCACAAGGGTGGCCGTCTATTGTCTGAGGCCCCAGAGGTTTTTTATCAAAAACCACGTCATTTCCAAACATCGGGGGAGGTGTTTCCGTCATATTTTCCCTTACATATTTCTTTTTTGCTGTTGAAAGATAGATAATTTTCTTTTCGTCTCCTAAAAAAATAGAAACAAGTCCCGGCATGGATTGATTCTCTATACGGGTGTTGTTGCCCATCTTAGCCATCTTCATGGTTAAGCCCGACACGGTCATTTCAGCAGTAAAATTTTCAGGTGGGGCGGAAAAGACCTCCGTAGTTGAAATTAATATCAGAGCTAAAAAAACAACTGTGTAAATAAACGGTTTTTTCATCCTCACATCTCCTTCATAAGATATATTCCTTAGATACTTTTATGTTTTAATGATGTATTAGTTTATTTTGGGTTTTTCAAGAAGCGGATTTTCGTTTCTTTTGTCTGCTTTATTATTTTTTATATGTTCCACAAATAGGTTATGAGAAACCGCTCCTTTGCTGTCGGTAGCAACAATTTTACAGAACTCGCATTTAGTGCAAATAAGTTTCAATTTTTCACCAAAACTCTTACCCTTAATAAGCTCGTTCTCAAGCATCGTGTCTTTTACAAACATACATCCGCGCCCGGCGCATGTACCACCAAGGTATCCGTCTGCGTCAATAAAGATAGAGGCTGGGCATTGACCGTGAAAACCACATTTTTTATATTCCCAGCAGTTTAGTAACTTTGTCATATCATCATGGACTTTTGCCTTTTTGATATTAAACTTTTTTAGTTTCTCTATTAGTTCATCATCCAGCACCACGCCACATTCTACCAAAGGCTCAGAACCGGATTGAGAAAATATGTCATCTGCAACTACCATCCCCTTTTTTAAGTTAAATATGTTGACCTCTTTCGGTTTTTTAAATCCAAAAGATTGATACAGGCACTCATACAAACTCTCAGGTGTAAACGGCCTTATTATTGCATCAACGATTGATTCCGAGTCCTTGATTGCTTTCACCTCAACACTTGTTACCTCAGGGTGCAGCACAGCCAGCATTTTTAAATGTGGATATTTAGCATAAATTTCCTCTGCGTGTTTTAGAAGGGGATCAAATACCAGCGAGTCAATAATAAGATAATTGCACGACTCGGCATCCAGCGCCCTTTTTAAATCTTTAATTCCTTTGTAGGCTTTGAGGTTAATAAGGCTCTTGAAGTCATTTTTCAGACTCCAGCGGATAGGATGATCTATATCCTCCGACACACACATAAAAAAAATCTTTTTAGTAACCGGTGTTGATACTTTTTTTGCCATGAGCTTATTTTAACATAGTTATACTTAAAATGTTTTTTTATTTTCAACAGTAGAGAAATATTCCGCAAAAATTGCAGTTGCAACTGAGAGAGCCGCAGGTAAAATCAGGAAGTTTTTAAGAATGTTGCACAGGCTATGTTGAAGGCTTTTTTCTTTTTATGAATTCATCCCTGGCGGCATCCATATTCTTCCTTTTTGTGATGTTTTTTTCAATATGTTCCATCAACTCCCTGGAGGGAGGGATTTTACCGTCATTACTGGTTACTATCATTGTGTAGAAATCACAGTCACGGCAGATTGTATTTATTTTTTCATCCCAGGTTTTGTACCTTCTGCCGCCTCCGCACATATCCGTTGTTGCGTTTATATACATGCAGGCGCGTCCGGCATTGACACCGTCTAAAAATCCATTGGCGTCAACATTTAAAAAAGAAGGGCACTCTTCAAAATTATTACACTTCTTAAATTCCCAGCAATTGATGACTTTATGGGAGTCCTCGTGCACTTTTACTTTTGAAATATTGTGTTTTATCAGCTCCAAAATATGGGCATCATTAAGTACCACGCCACATTCTATCAATGGCTCGTCTTTGCCGGGTACATAGACGTTTTCCGCTAATATCACACCGCTTTTGAGCTGAACACTCGTGATATGTTTTACCCCGGCCACGATTGCTCTTTTTAAACCGAAAACTCTCTCTACATATCCGTACATGCGCTTTAGTGTAAAAGGTCTCACCAGTATATCAACAATTACATCACACTTTTTCAAAAGCTTTTGCACTTGTCCTATGTCGGTATGAGAATTCATTATGGCCAAAATCTTAAAGGTGACGTTAGAATATTGAATCTTATAGATAAATTCACAAAAAGCTTCAAGGTCTGTGAAATGGCATTCGTCAACAATTAAGAGGTCACAACGCATCGTAAAGAGAAATATTTCAAGACGTTTTAAGCTGTTACATCCATTAGCCACAACCACTCCCTTATAGTACTCCATCAAACTCCATAATATTGATGAAAAAATATCTTCCCTGATGTAGACAACAAATTCCTTCTTATTTACTGCATGCTTGTTGAGAATTCTTCTTAATAACTGCGATTTTTCTCTCTCTTTTTTTAGCTTCTTTGCGTTAGGCAGTATTACATCGGAGTTAAAAAAAGCCTTCATAAACATACTTAACGTATTACTCATGTCATCGGTTACTTCCATAATATCTAATTCAAAAAACGGAGCAGAATCCATTTTACCCGATTTTTCAATATCACTGTAAAAACGGTAAATTACTCCGTTTGTAAGTATAGCGATTTTTGCAGGAGTTAATGAGAAAAATTCATGAAGCGGATTTTTTTCCTTATCAAGATTAGTGCCCCAATGCTTACACTCTATCAGCATTGACGGTACTCCTTTTTGCATAATTGCATAGTCAACCTTATAAGGGACACTGTGCTCACCGCTTATCAGATAGTCAGGGACAACCTCTGCAGGGTCAAAAACATCGTATCCGAGAGCTTTTAGCAAAGGCATGATTAAAGCAACCTTTGTGGATTCCTTGTTTTTTATAAGATCATACTTTTTACGTATCTCAGCAGCAAGAGCGCGTAATCTTTTTACTAAATCAATCATTCAGCAGTCCTCTTTCACCCCCTCTATGATGCATACTAACATGTAGCCGGCATAGTTGTCCATATTCCACGATACTCATACCAAGTTGCAGGCAAAAATAAACACAGGCAGCAAGGGAGAATTTGCGCCTGCCGAATAAATATCGTTTACTACAAAAAAATCCCTATTCCCGTCCACGCTCAGGATGCACAGCGGTATAGGTCCCCCACACAATACTACCCCTCGATAATCTGCCCCTTCAGGCCATCGGGAGTGTAAACGCATATGGCGTCTTTATTACCGGAATCAGGATAAATCATGCACCTGTAGGAAGCAACCTTGCCATAGTTTACCCTTATGTGCTCCCAACCGTTTACATAAAAACTGCACTCGTCATTAAAGCATACATACAAAAACGGTGTACACCAACCCAGTCCGTCACTTAAATTAAACGCAGGTGGTTCCATCTTGTCCATCTTCCGCCCACAGTACGGACACGGCGGCGCCTCTGTTATTTTCATCTCTGTTGCCCTGGTCTCTGTAACCATAGTCTGTATCATCTCCTTTAATTTAACAACGGTTTATTTTTAAAACCGCCGTCTGCTTTTGATTTATTAAAAACAACTGCTCTAAATCCCCGACGATAACCTATGATACTCCTGGATTGATTTAATCCCAACCTTCTTTGATTTTAACATTTCTATGGCAGTTACAACAGCCCTCGCCGCTGAAATTGTTGTTGCATACGGTATCTTATAAGTCAGAGCCGACGTCCTGATTGACTGTGAATCCAGTTTGGATTTGGAATCAGAAATCGTGTTGATTATAAAACTGATCTCCTTGCTCTTTATTAAATCAACAATGTGCGGTCTGCCCTCATCTACTTTATTAACAACCTCTACTTCAAGCCCCCTGATTTGCAAAAATTCAGCCGTACCCCTTGTCGCCACTATTGAAAAACCCTTTGAAATAAGGATACGCGCCACATCCACACACGTCTGCTTGTCCTTATCCCGCACGCTTATAAAAATCTTACCCTCCATAGGAATCTTGTTATAACCGGAGACCTGCGCCTTTGCATACGCTAATCCGAAATCCACATCTATTCCCATAACCTCACCGGTTGATTTCATCTCAGGTCCCAGTATCGTATCCACCCCGGGAAACCTCCCAAACGGCAACACTGATTCCTTTACTGCTATGTGTCTTATCACCGGCTCCTTTGTAATGCCTAATTCGTCAAGACTCTTGCCGGCCATTACTTTTGCAGCCAGTTTGGCTATTGACCGCCCAGTGGTTTTACTGACAAACGGTACCGTGCGGCTTGCCCTCGGGTTAACCTCCAATATGTATATATCACCATCTTTGACGGCAAACTGTACGTTCATAAGCCCTACAACGTTAAGCTCCAAAGCCAATGCTTTTGTCTGCTTTTTTATCTCATCCACTATGCGGGGATGTAATGAATACGGCGGTAGTGAACACGCTGAGTCGCCTGAGTGAATCCCAGCCTCCTCGATGTGCTCCATCACACCGCCTATTAACACTTTAACTCCATCCGATATCGCATCCACATCCACCTCTATGGCGTCCTCCAGATACTTATCTATCAACACCGGCTTTTCATGTGAGACCTTAACCGCCCTTCCCATATAATCATACAAAGACTCTGCATCATAGACTATCTCCATAGCCCTGCCGCCTAAGACATACGACGGCCTCACCATAACAGGATACCCAACCTCATTGGCTGTCTTTACCGCCTCATCAACAGACCGTGCTATACCGCTAAGCGGCTGTTTGAGGTTTAACTTATGCAAGAGCTCCTTAAACCTCGACCTGTCCTCCGCCCTGTCTATAGCATCAGCAGATGTGCCAAGCACCCTGACCCCTGCCCTCTCAAGCGGCACAGCAAGTTTTAGCGGCGTCTGCCCCCCAAACTGCACTATCACCCCCTCCGGTTTCTCCACATCCGTTATCGAAAGTACATCCTCTATTGTAAGCGGCTCAAAGTACAGCCGGTCCGACGTGTCATAGTCCGTACTGACCGTCTCAGGATTACAATTTATCATGATAGTCTCATACCCAAGCTCCTTAAGGGCATAAACCGCCTGAACGCAGCAGTAGTCAAACTCTATCCCCTGCCCGATTCTGTTGGGGCCGGAGCCGAGAATCACTATTTTTTTCCGCTCTGTTGGGTTTGCCTCACAAGCCGATACTTCTATTTTACCGGTTCCATCACCGGTTAATCTGTAAAACGGCCTCTCATATGTTGAGTACAGATATGGTGTACGCGCTTTAAATTCCGCACCGCAGGTATCCACTATTTTATATACAGGCACGATTCCTTTCTGTTTTCTTAGCTTTCTGACCGTATCCTCATCCGTCTTAAGCAGTGCTGAAAGTATTTTGTCTGAATAACCAAACTCCTTCGCTTTTCTCAATAGCTCCAAATCCGTATCTAATAATTCAGCTATTTCCGCTTCCGAGAGGTTTTCTTTGCCATGAGCCATCTTAGCGATGGATTTTTCCATATCTATAATTTCCTTCATGTTGTTTAAAAACCACGGGTCTATTTTTGTTACATCAGCCAGCGTCTCAACTGTGACCCCCCTTCTGAGCGCCTGCCCTGTAAACCAGAGTCTTTCCGAATTAGGCACTTTTAGTTTTAACATAAGAGCCTTTTCGCTTATAACATCAACGGGCTCATCAAAACCGTATGTGTCCGCCTCAAGGCTTCTCATAGCTTTCTGAAGCGATTCCTTAAAAGTCCTCCCAATAGCCATAACCTCACCCACGGATTTCATCGCAACGGTTAAAACCGGCTCAGCCTCAGGGAATTTTTCAAATGCAAAGCGCGGTATCTTTGTCACCACATAGTCTATGGCAGGCTCAAAAGAGGCCGGAGTTTCACGGGTTATATCGTTTGGAATTTCATCAAGCCTTAAACCAACGGCAAGTTTAGCGGCTATTTTTGCTATTGGAAAACCTGTTGCCTTGCTGGCAAGTGCAGAGCTTCTTGACACCCGCGGGTTCATCTCTATAACCAGCATTCTACCGGTCTCAGGGCTTACTGCAAACTGGATGTTACTCCCTCCTGTGTCAACCCCGATTTCGCGGATAATTGCAATTGAGGCATCCCTCATCCTCTGATATTCACGGTCGGTAAGGGTCTGCGCCGGGGCCACAGTTATAGAGTCCCCTGTGTGGACTCCCATAGGATCAAAATTCTCAATTGAGCATATGATAACAACATTGTCGGCGTTGTCTCTCATTACCTCAAGCTCGTATTCTTTCCAGCCTATAACCGACTCCTCAACAAGCACCTGAGTAACAGGGCTCAAATCCAGTGCATTTTTGATAAGAGCGCCGTATTCCTCAAGATTATAGGCAATACCTCCGCCTGTGCCCCCCAGTGTAAAGGCAGGACGCAAGATAGCCGGAAACCTGACATATTCAACAGCCCTCATTCCCTCCTCCACAGTGGTTACGGCAACACTGCGTGGAATTTCAAGCCCAATACGCTCCATGGAATGCTTAAAGAGCTCCCTGTTTTCAGCCTTTCTAATAGCATCAAGCCCGGCACCTATCAGTTTTATGCCATATTTTTCAACAATTCCAAGCTCACAAAGCTCAACAGTCAGATTCAGCGCCGTCTGCCCTCCCATTGTGGGCAGCAGAGCGTCCGGGCGTTCCTTTTCGATTATCATCTCAAGGATTTCACAGGTAAGGGGTTCAATGTAGGTTACATCGGCCATATCAGGGTCAGTCATTATCGTTGCCGGATTGGAGTTTACCAACACGACCTCATAGCCCTCTTCCCTCAGCGCCTTACACGCCTGAGTCCCCGAATAATCAAACTCGCACGCCTGACCAATCACTATCGGGCCGGAGCCTATGATAAGAATCCTTTTAATGTCCAGTCTCTTTGGCACTTTTTCCCTCTTGCTTTATATAATTTTCCATCTCATCAGTCAATTTCTGAGCATCCTCGACACTCTCACTGCTGTATATTATCACATTTTCATGTGGCTCACTTCTAAAAAGACATTCAACTGCATACATATGTTCGGAAACACCAAAGCCGGGAATGACAGTCCCGTGCCCCAGAGCTATTTTTTTAACAAATTCCACCCCATCTGGGTTAGACATCTTAAACTCTAAGTGATTGACTCTGACTCTATCGAGATCGCTTAATTGTTTTGTTAAGACAGTGCTTCCGACAATACCATGCTTATTAAATGTTATCAGCCCTGCGTCTTTATCCACCAATACCTCAAGTGATAGTTCCTTAAAAAGAAAAGCTACAGACAGTGGAAATGAGATAATTACCAGTACTAAAGCAACAATGTAGTGGATAATGGTCAAATCGCCGGCCTTGTAAATTATAAACATATATAAGAGAGCAACTCCCCCTGAGACAAATGCCGCAGACATCTCCCTGTTAAATATCCCCACATGTAAAACACTTGTCTTTTCCGCCTTAAATGATTTGGAGATTAGCAGCAGATGATTGCCTTCATAGCAAATGTCATAATTGTGCCCGCTATGCTTATTATTGTTTAAAACTGAGACAACCCTCCCTTGACGATAAAACTATGTTGTGATTATAACAGCCCGACGTGTTTAAGGGCCTCTTTGATGGCTGGGTTTGTAATGGATGCTTCTTTAAGGGCTTTTTCAAGCAATTCAGCCAGTTGCTCGATTTCTTTGGTTTTTCGTACAGTAGGGGCAAGTGCAGTACGTCTGTCCCACAATACAAATCCCATTAAAAGCCCCATGCCGCTAAAAAATAGTCCAAACAGTATTCCAAAGCCCCAAAGCATGAAAGTTGTCATCTGATCAAACCGTCTGTTCATATCAGCTTTCAAGCTGTTTATATCAGCTTTCATATCGTCAATCCTTTGGTTTGTAGCTTTCAACCCCTCTTCAAGCCTTTGGTTTGTAGCCTTTAGCCCCTCTTCAATCCTTTGGTTTGTAGCCTTTAGCCCCTCTTCAAGTCGAATCATGCGATCTCTGTCGGCCTGCGTAAAGGATGAATCTGCTGCGGAGGCAACGGTTGATAGAGAAAACAATATAAATATGGATATCGCTATGCGCTTCATGGTTAATTGTAACACATAGTGGTTATTGCCCGCAACAAGGCTGTGTTTTTTAAACTACTCCGTGTTCAGAGAGTATGCTTTATCTGTGGCATGAGTTTTAAAGTGCCATTTTAAATTCCAGCTCGGTGATGCCGGCATCTTTAATTATTGCTTTGAGTGTATATGGATTTATGCGCTTATTGTTAGGGATTGTTATGCGATAGGTTCCATTAAACATACCGATATGTTTTCCTCTACTAACAACGTTGTAACCAAACTTACTAAATGCCTTAATTGCACGTTCTGCGGATACATCAGTGAACAGCATTTACCAAAGCGACTTCTACTTTATATACATTATTGTCCTTTAACTCCATCTCTATCATTTCGAGATAAGTTTTTATAGCATCTTTAATATTCTCTTTGGCTTCATCAAGAGTATCCCCTTGGCTGTGGCATCCTCTGAGGAGAGGACAATGAACATCATAACCATATTCTGTTTCATTTATAATAACTGTGAACTCCATTTATTACTCCTTGATTTATGATATCAGAAATAACTGAAAAATACTATTGTTTAAATATTATTCTCCCGACTTCATCACTTGAGGTTGCCCCTGTAAATACTAATTTTCCACTATAGCCGGCTATGCTGCCTGATGATACATCTGATATTGTTATTGTAGAAGTACCTGTAATACCTTCCAAAACAGTGATACAGCACCGCCTTTAATACCAAGCTGCGTTCAATCATCTAACTTCGTCGGCATTGTCACAAGCTCCTCAACGTACGCTTCCTTAAAGGGGAATCCCCTGTAAGGGGAGGTGTTTCTCCCAGCCGCCTGCATTTACTTTTGACTGCTACTTGGTATTACATTTATTTTTCTTTAAATATTAAATTAAAAAATGAGCATATTTTTATCAAAATGTTGTAAAATCACAGTAAAACTTAAGAGGACTGATGTTTGACGGAAAAACGATATTAGTGACGGGCGGCACAGGGTCTTTTGGTAAAAAATTTGCCGAATACGTATTAAAGAAATATAAGGTAAAAAAACTTATAATTTTCAGCCGTGACGAGTTTAAACAGTATGAAATGTCCTCTGTATTTAAAACTCCGCAGTATCCAGTAAGGTATTTTATCGGCGATATAAGGGACCGTGAGAGGCTCTACAGAGCATTTAATGGGGTTGATTACGTAATACATGCCGCCGCAATTAAACATGTCTTAGCCGCCGAATATAACCCTTTTGAGGTGGTCAAGACTAACATAATCGGCGCAGAGAATATTGTTGAGGCAGCAATTGATAACGGTGTAAAAAAAGTCATAGCATTGTCAACCGATAAGGCGGTTAGTCCGGTAAATCTCTACGGCGCCACTAAACTTGCCATGGAAAAGATATTTGTTGCGGCAGGCGCTTACGTAGGCGGCAAAGACACCAAATTTTCCATAGTCCGCTACGGCAATGTGGTTGGCAGCAGAGGAAGTGTTGTTCCGTTTTTTATGAAATTAATAAAATCCGGCATTAAGGAATTACCCGTTACCGATGAACGTATGACCAGATTTTGGATAACTCTTGAGGAATCTGTGGAGTTGGTTCTTGATGCCCTCATGGAGTCTGTCGGCGGCGAGGTGTTTATTCCTAAAATTCCAAGTATGAGAATTACTGACCTTGCAAGAGCAGTGTGCAGCGACTGCAAATTTAAATACGTGGGTATAAAGCCGGGTGAGAAAATCCATGAAACCCTTATATCCGCCGATGAGGCACGCACCACCATCGAGTATCAACCCCCCGGGATGGATATGTTTGTCATTGTGCCGCACACGCACTTTGAATCTAAAGCTACGGCTAAATACAGAAGTTTTAAACGGCTAAAAGAAGATTTCACTTACAGAAGCGATACAAATGACAGTTGGCTTACAATTCAACAGATGCGCTCTTACATTAACACCATGTATGAACACAATGACTTATGAGCCGCTTTATTCCCTATGGCAAACAATTAATAGAAGATGACGACATTGCAGCAGTAGCAGAGACACTAAGAAGTGACTTTATTACACAGGGGCCGAAAGTTGAAGAATTTGAAGACGCTCTCGCTGCATACTGTGGAGCAAAACATGCCGTAGTATTTAACTCCGGCACCTCAGCCCTTCATGCTGCATACTTTGCTGCAGGGTTAGCTTATGGGGAAGAGTTTATAACAAGCCCGATAACATTTTCAGCCACCGCCACGGCAGGTCTTTTCTTAGGTGCAAAGCCTGTGTTTGCTCCGGTTGAACCGGATACCGGAAACATTGATACAGCAAGCCTTAATGACCTGATAACGTCTAAAACGAAACTGATTGTTCCAGTTCATTTTGCCGGAGCTCCGGTTGACTCTAAAGCCCTGTTTGGAATACTTCAGAGTACCGGCGGAAAAATTGTGATTGTCGAGGATGCATGTCATGCCCTTGGCACTGAGTACAGGGACGAATCAACATGGCTAAAAGTCGGAGCCTTAAAACACTCCCATATGTGCGCTTTTAGTTTTCATCCTGTTAAGGCAATTACCACCGGTGAGGGTGGCGCCGTTACCACAAACGATTCATTATATTACAGAAAACTGAAACTGTTCAGAAATCATGGAATAACCAAACAGACTGATAATTTTGTTAACCCTGAGGGTGCACCGTGGTACTACGAAATGCAGTGTGAGGGCCTCAACTACAGGATGACCGACATTGCAGCGGCGCTGGGGATTTCACAACTTAAAAAACTTCCACAGTTTATAGAAAAGCGGCGCTCTGTTGCCAATACCTACAGCAGCGCTTTTGCCGGCAACCGGTACTTTGATTTGCCCGTTGAGAGGGATTATGCCAAATCCTCATATCATCTATATCATATAAGGCTTAAAGATAAATATATTAAACTAAAACTTGAAATTTTTAATAAACTCAGAGAACATGGACTTGGCGTTCAATGCCACTACATTCCGGTGTATCATCATCCATATTACAGAGGGCTGGGCTATAAAAACATCGAAAGTGCAGACGATTTTTATAGCAGGGAAATCTCAATCCCCATATTTCCGGCAATGACGGATGCTGACGTTGCATATGTTGCAGAAAAAGTATTTGAAACTTTTAGGTGGATTAACTGATATGGCTGATATAAAATTAAGGGCGGTTGCCTTTGTTCCCGTCAGGTTAAACTCCAGCAGACTTCCCGAGAAACATCTTAAATATATCGGACGGCAGAGGACACTTCTTTCGTGGGTAATACTGCGGCTTAAGGGGGCACTTGAAATTGATGACATAGTAATATGTACGACCTGTGAGAAGGAAAATGAGCAGCTCAGAGATGCAGCCCTTTTAGAGGGTGTATCGTTTTTTGCCTATGACGGTGGCGTTGATGATGTTGTAGGGAGGCTGACTGCCGCCTCTGTAAAATATCGAGCGGACATATGTGTTTTGGCAAGTGGTGACTGCCCGCTGCTTAGTAGTGAGACAATTGATTTAATGGTTAAAACATTGAGGGAAAACACTGAGGCCGATAATGTGTTGTTTTCCGATGTTAACGGCAGGCAGCCCATACATGAGGGCATTATAGTATCCAGGCGAAAACTCTGGCAGCTGGCCGATAAGTACTCGGACACGCCTGCTTTAAGGGAACACCAGTTTCCGGTTTTTCTGAGAAATGTCTATCCCGATAAGTTTGCACACATTAAAAACGTTTATGTTAAAGACAATGAAATTTTCTATAACTTAAACCACCGCATATCTATAGACACACCTGATGACCTTAAATTTATTAACAGGCTTTTCTTTCTCTTGCAAACACAGGGGAGTGAATTTAATTTAAAAAATGCGATAACCGCAATTATTGAAAACCCTGAAATCTGCAATATCAATAAACACGTCTATAGAAAAACCCTTGAGGATGTGACACTCAGAGTAGCATTTTTTGTTTCACCTGGGACAGCCTGCGGATATGATAATCTGCGCAGAGCGCTTGAGATTGCAGGCGTTTTAGTTAACAGGTTTGGCTTAGGAGTGGGATTTTTCGTTCCTGATGATGAATCTAAAAAATTTGTGCAAATGCAGGGCTTAAGGGCTGACACAGCAGAGGCCGGCAAACTTGTGGACTTCCATAAAGATTTTTCCTTTAATGCAGTTGTCTTTGACATTGACAATAATTATTATATTGACAGGGAGTTGATAGATACACTTAGAACTTCTGTGGGAGCAAAGGTTATTGTAATATCGAATATTTTCAGAGACTCGATATGCCCGGATATGCTCATTGCCTCAACATTGAATTACACGGTTAACAATAGTAAATGTAAAGTAAAGTCAGGTAAAGATTACATCGTTATCCCGCAGGAGATAAAAGATGCGACGATTGATATAGCCGCCAAAGAGGACAAATTGGTTATATACTCTTACGGAGATAGTTTTATTCCACGGCTTGCAGAGAAGCTTAGCGAACAGGACATCGGTTTCAGACAAAAATTTTACGATAGTGTTAGCGCAGAATTTCTCAGTGACTTTGCCTCCTCAAAGGTTCTACTCTGCACGATGGGAAACAGGGCCTACGAGGCAATTTATCTTAACTGTGTTCCAATTATTGTTTCTGTAAATCCAAAAGAATCACACGAAATAGCGGTCTTTAACAGATACTTGAAGGAGCTAAAACCGCATGATTTTGAAAACGGAGCAGTTAATATTGCTAAAGTAATTGTTGATCTTTTAGAAAAGTAGAGAGAGAAATGAAAACTCAAAGGACGGAGAGAGATTCTTTGAAGAGAGATAACGATAGTGCCTTTACCTAAAAACGACAATTGAAAATCATATAAACTGGCTTATTGTCTTGTTTTACAAGGAAATTCGGCCTCTGCGGAGCAGTTCATTTTACCGACTTTTTATTAAACCTGAGATTGTGTTTTTTTACATTTTGCTGAACACCACATGCCTGACCGCTATATAATGATTTAGAAAATATCTGAATTGTGATTATTATCACTACAGTACTGAGTTGTCTATCAACTCAATGTGTTACTAAAATCACACAACAGCCTTGAGCGCTTTTATTTAATCCATTGTAAATGGCCGTAATTTTAACTATATTATAAAATTTTAGTTGACAAACGAATTAATATCCTGTAACATATATCACAATTTAATGCAAATCTTATTATTTAAGAAACTGGACATTGACAAAGGTCAATAAATACTTTTATGTGAGGTGGTTGTATCAATTGAATAAATAATTAAAAAACAGATGCCATTTATTTTAGATGAATGTATTACAGGTTTTTCACTAAAAAAATGAAAACTAAAAATAATTTTTGTCTGTTTTTTACAAAAATAAAGAGGACGAGTTTAATAAAGATGGAAATGTACAAAAGGTTTTTTCTCCCAAATTATTTGCGTGCACCACCAAAAGCGCAACTGATACCAGGTTGCAGTCAGAAGTAAACACAGGCGGCTGGGAAAAAGCGACGCCTCCCCTTACAGGGAATTCTCCTTTAGAGGAGAGTATACCCAGGAGCTTTTGACGCACGCCAACGAAGTTAGACTATTGAATGCAACTTGGTATGACTTAAGTTTGTGTTGTCAATTTAGGATACCTACCACGGTACCCTACAGTAAAGAAGTGACTCTTTTATTGAAAAAGAGCATTGTCAATAAGGTTATGGAGGAATGTACAGTGAAAAAAATACTTATATCGGTAATAGTTGTTATGATGCTTTTTACACTTACACAGACGGGCATTACTGCTGAAGATACACAATCTGACACGGCAGTAGTTGTAAGAGGAGACACTAAAATAACGATTGGTGGAGAGATCAGATTCAGAGGTGCATATAGACACAACACTGCCGACCAGGTAAATGACGGCTCTTCTTACTACACAAAGTTAAACATTGTAGGATATACCGCCGGTACAGCTACCCCTTATAACGTAACCAACATATACGGCACTAACTACAGTGGCACAGCTACAAACGGTTCATATACGCTGGGGTCAGGTTCACTCAGCTCAGGAGACGACCATCAGGCATTTTACGACACCCGGGTGAGACTCTCTGTAGATATAAAGGTATCCGATTCGGTACATGGTTTTATCGAACTTGAAAGCAATCAGGGAGATACAGACACCACCGATACAGTAAGGTGGGGCACATCTTCAGCAGCGACCGGAATCGCAGCAGTAGGTAACTCAAAATCCGGTGACCTCAGGCTTCGCCAGGCATGGCTTCAGTACGCTAGGGACAACTATGGAGTAAAAATAGGCCACCAACTAGTCAAGCTTGGAAACGGACTGTTCCTGGATCACAGCAAATTCGGTGACGATGCCATCCTTGCTTTTATAAAACCTGCCAGGGAAATGTTGCTTGCAGCAACTACCATCAAATTTAAAGAAGGTACAATCAACAATCCTGATGACGCCACAGCTTACGCCATAGTAGGAGCCTACACTGGTAACAGATACAATATTAGCGGCGACATCACCTTTATTGACGACCAATCCTTTAGCAGTACCACTAATTACAAAGCACATGTATGGAACATCGGCCTGCGTGCAGACGGCACATGGATGGTAGGTAGTAAGGATTCATTAACCGCCCGCGGTGATATCGAATTACAGGCAGGTGATGTAAAATGGAACACTGTTAATATGGAAGATTCAGCAATAAGAGGATGGGCTCTATTGGCAGGGCTTGATTATAAAATAGATAAAAACATCAAATTGACCCTCGAGTACGCATACGGCAGCGGTAATGCAGATGACGATTCCAGCTCTAACGTCAATAACTTTATCACCTCACTGGGTGCCGATCAGCACTACACATATGTATATGAATACCATGTGCCGACAGCTTGCGGCGGATTGACCGGTTCTGGGCTCTGTAATACCATGTACTTAAAGGGCGGTGTAGCAGCAGACATTACCCCGTCTCTTTATGGCGAACTCTATGTTTACTGGCTACGTGCAGCCAAAAACATAAATATCTACAACGGCGATATGTCCAGTAACCTCGGCTGGGAAATTGATTCTAAACTCTCCTATAAGATCACAAAGAACCTTCAGTACTGGATCGAGGGTGGTTACATGTTCACCGGAAATGCATATGACAGAATCAAAACACAGACTTACACCTACACTTATTTGAGCACTAACCCTGCCGTTACATACGAAAACACCAGAAACAACGCTTATGCAATCAGACATGGTATTCAGCTGAATTTCTAATTTTAGTATTTCCACAAAAGGCTGCTTCAATACGAAGCAGCCTTTTATGTTTCAGGCGATTGAACCAGGTTGCAGTCAAAAGAGTAACGAGGCGGCAAGGAGAAAGCAACACAGGCGTACGAAATAGTACGCCCGTGTTTACCTCCGGCTGCAGCTTGGTATTATTTGTGTAAAATACGCTCCGAATTATTTCCGAATTATTGAAAAACTGCAACTCGGCCACTTGAAAAACAACATGTATTGTGTTATACTCCACGATGCTCTTAAGAAATACTTCATAACAACAAAAGGAGAATGCTGTATTAAATTCAATGACAGGCATAGAACTATTAATAACCTTCTCGTATTGTCTGTTGACAGCTGTTGATACTTTTACAGGTTTAGCACCAACCACTACAACGGCAGCGGCAATAACAGTACCTGTAATGACAAGTGCCTGAAATATTGATATTTGCAGTCTAATCTGGTATGTAGGAGGAGTATATTTTATTGTTAAAGCCGGAATGTAAAATAGTTTTCAGACTTTCTCAGAAAGTTTTAACCACTAAAAACATGAAAGGATATTTATAATTAAAAAGATGCTGACCGACAGGCGTGCTTTTTTGAAAACTATTTTGGGTGGTGGTTTACTTCTCATCTCCGGTTATCTGTTTAAAATTAATCTTTATCCATCCAGACTAACTAAAGATGAGACGGACACACTAAGGGTGTTTTTTGACGTGCTGATTCCAGGGGATGAAAGCCCACCGGCATCTGCGCTTAATGTGGATAAAATTTTAATAAGCGAAATTGAACAAGACAAAACCCTCCTGTTGCCGGCAAGAAAAACTTGCAAGTGGTTAAATGCATTGTCAAACAGCTCCTTTAACATTAAATCTTTTAAATTGTTAGATGATGCCAATCGCCAAAAAATAGCCGGCATAGCCTCAGAAAGTACAGAAGGCACAGTTCAAAGGTTTTTTTTTGATACAACTTTGAGAAAAGCTCTTTCTCATTATTACGCTAATCCCGCAAGCTGGAGCTCACTCCGCTACAACGGTCCCCCTCAACCAAACGGATTTCCGGAGCAGTCGGAAGCTCCGGTGCAGTTATAAATGAGTAACACTGAATACGATGTTGTGGTGGTCGGCTCTGGAGCAGGCGGAGGTGCCATTGCATGGGCTCTGTCGAGTCAAAAAATAAAGGTATTATTACTTGAGGCCGGGGGTTTTTATAATCCCGCAAAAGATTATCTGCTGGATAAACCACAGTGGGAACAAACCGGTTTTCCAATGAAAGAACCGCATGAGAAGTTCTATAGTTTTGGAAAGATGCAGAAACTAAACGAACGGTTTTCATCGCTTGCCGGCTTTAACCACATCACAGGGAGGTCAAACAAGACAAACCGGAGACTTGCCGGCACGTATCATCACCTGCGTGCAGTGGGCGGTTCAACCCTTATGTTTAGTGGTGAGGCTCACAGGTTAAACCCTAACTCGATGAAAATGAAAACCAGGTTCGGAGTGGCTGCCGACTGGCCGATGGAGTACACAGAGCTTGAGCCTTTCTATCAAACAGTGGAAAATATCATAGGTGTATCCGGACAATTTGATGCCAATGCTTTAAGGCCTTTCAGTGCCCCCTACCCTCTCCCACCCCACAAGATAAGCTACAGCAGCTCAATTATAAAGGAAGGCGCCCTTAAACATGGTATCAGCTTTGTGCCGAATTCTTTGGCTATATTATCAAAACCCTATGATGGCCGCCCTGCGTGCAATTACTGCGGAGGCTGTCTGCGAGGGTGCATGTTAACCGACAAAGGCAGCGTTGATGTTACTTTCATTGCAAAAGCAATTGCCACAGGATACCTGACGATAAAAACTCAATCCACAGCCGTAAGTATTGAGGCAGGCCCAAATGACAAGGTAGTACAGGTTCAATATGTGGATAGCAAGAGAAATTATCAGACGGCACATGGTAAGATATTTGTAATATCCTGTGGAGCGGTACATACTCCACGCCTTTTATTGCTCTCCAACAACCGCTACAGCCCCGACGGTTTATGCAACGATTACGGAGTCGTCGGGCATAACTTTATGGAAACCCTTTCCTGTACAGTCTCCGGCCTTTACGATAAACGGATAGAAAGTTACAGGGGGCTGCCCGCAGACATTATCTCCTGGGATTACAACAATCCTGACTCAATAAAAGACGTAATCGGCGGTTGCCGTTTTTCAGCAGGTTCAATAGAAACGGACTTTACAGGCCCGATAAACTATGCGCTGAGGGTAGCCGGAGGATGGGGCAAGAGGCACAAAGACGAAATGAGGAACGTCTTTGGTAATATACTCACGATTAGTGCTGTGGGGGAGAGCTTACCAAATAGGAGATCGTATGTCGGGCTGAACAAAAAGAAAAGGGATGCCCATGGAATGCCGCTTCCTAAAATCTGTACATATCTGGATGAGATGGAATTAAATCGTTTGAAGTTTATGCTTGAGACTTCCAAAGAGATATTGAACGCATCCGGCGCCGGTAAGATAATTGAACAGAACACATCTTACGACATTTTTAACTCTACGCACGTATTTGGCACCTGCAGGATGGGAACAGATATAAAGGACTCGGCAGTAAACCAGTATTGCCAAAGCCACAGGTGGAAAAATCTGTTTGTTGTGGATGCAAGCGTGTTTCCCAGCTCCGGCGGCGGACAATCTCCGTCTCTGACTATCGAAGCGCTGGCCTTAAGAACCGCAAAGTATATTACAGACAATTTACGATAATTATAATGAAATTCAAAAGTATAACGCAGGCGGCAAGGAACAAGTGACGCCCTCTCACAGGGGATTCACCTTTAGGGGAGACGCCCCGGAGCTTGTGACTAAACCAACAAAGTTAGACAAATGAATTAGAAAATGAGTGGACGGTAGGGGATTCGAACCCCCGAACACCCTTGTGGCTACTGGGTTAGGAATGTATCCAGGAACGAAACCGGAATGAGTGCATAGGTTGGCATTTGGTTATTTTCATTAATGCACTCTACCCCCATATCTTTTTTTATGCAACTACCAACTCAAAAGGGATAGTTTTACCATCTATGTCTACAGTTTTACTTACATAGAGTTTTTCGATTCCGATAACCATACCATCTCTGTTTTTCTTAAATATTATACCTTCACCAGCCTCTTCACAAATATACTCATCCTCTGGTTTCCCAAACCAGATATCCATAGTATCAAGTTCCTTTTGATAATATACAGTTACTTTGTCCATATAATTGTAGTGAACAGTATTTAATCTGACAGGTGCATAATTTCATCCTTTTCAAAATTGTAACACATTTCTATCTCTCTTCTTTTTAGTTAGAAGCATTTATTTCTTCTTATTTTCCCATTAAAATGTTACATATCAAAAAGTCTTATGCTTTAATATAGCATATCAAGCGTCAATTTAACCCCATCTACTAAAAAATAATCAGATGGGGCATACTTGTACGAAAAAAGAGGGGACACAGCAATTCTGGACTGAACACGTTTATGCATGGAGTAACAACTTGGTATAAAATACGAAAACAGATGGACTTTCATGTGTTTATAATGGCAAAATATATGGGGCTAACTATGGAATCTGTTTACTTTGCAAAAAGAAAAATACGTTACATCTTAGCACTTCTGGGATTGTGTGCAACGTTTGCTTGTATCGCCGTAGTTAGTGTCAAAGATGACGGACTTACTATTGATGAAATAGTTCATATCCCCTCGGGCTTTGCCGCTCTCAGGGACCAGAATTTTATAATAAACCTGGAGCACCCACCATTGTATAAAATGATTGCGGCAGTACCGTTGCTTTTTCAGAATATCAATTATAAAACCGACCTCATATTTTCCGGTTCAGAATACGAATCGAATGAGATTAACACTTTTTATACCCTCAACAAAAGTAACTATGACAATATTTTGTTTGCCGGACGTGTGGCACTAATCGTATTTAACACATTTTTACTATTTATCTTAGGTATGCTTCTAAGACAAATAATCTCACCTGTGCCGGCATTGCTTGGTGTATTTTTTATTGCCTTTGAACCAAACTTTTTTGCACATGCCCGTTATATTACAACCGATGCCGGTGTCGCCTTATTTTCAGTGCTTTCACTGACCGCCTTTGGCATTTTCCTGAAAAAACAACGGAGCACGTATCTTTACTTAACCGCTTTATTTTTGGGGGCGGCACTCTTAAGCAAATTCTCTGCAATACTCATTTATTTATTTATTTTAGTTTTCCAGATTTTTTATGAGCTTAAACAATTTTTTAAGCCTGACGGAGTAAAAACATTTAAAAAGATCTTTTTTAATTCTGCTCTGATTCTGATTGCACCATGGCTTTTAGTTTATCTGGTTATTTTTGGGGCCGCCATGCACGTAAACACAAATCAGCTCAATTATAAGATTAAAAACGGCCTGCACACTACAGAGTCAACCAGTGAAACAAGTATTTTCTTAAGGCCGGTATTTATATATAAGATTGGTTTTAATCATGTCACTATACGTTCCCGGTTAGGACATCAGCAGAGTCACCTGCCCCAATATCTAAACGGTGAGGTCAGAGTTAATAAAGGCTGGTGGTACTATTTCCCTTTAGCTTTGCTCTATAAAGAAACCCCAACTCTGCTGGTCTTATTCGCTCTGAGTTTAATACTGTTTTGGCGGAAAAACACTGAAGCACACCCTCTGGAGAAACTCCTGCTGTTTTTTAGCGGAATCTACCTTTGTGTATCTATAACCTCTGACCTCAATATAGGCATCCGCCATATTCTGCCGATGATTACCTCTCTTACTCTTCAGGCGATTATGCTCTTGTCACGCCAACAGTTTTGGTTAAAATATAAACTATGGTATGGAGCTGTAGCTTTTCAGCTTTTCAGCCTGATTAGCATCTATCCATACTATACAGCTTATTTCAATGTTTTTGCCGGAGGCCCCGCTAATGGTTACAAACATCTGCTTGATTCTAACCTGGACTGGGGGCAAAATCTCAAACGGCTTTATTTTTGGGCTCAGAAAAACAAAATAGAGTCAATTACCGTTCATTCATGGATGGAAACTTATTCCGATCTTTTCGACGAAGGAAAGATATTTAAACACCGGCTGAGTAGCGAAAACGGCAAGCCTAAAGGCTATCTTGCTATCAGTATTACTGCTATTGAGTTGGGTGGAAAGTTTTTACCCAAAGGCTATGAACGTCTGGAAAGAATGTATCTGAGAAACATGAAGCCCGTTGCAGTCGTTGCCCACAGCTTCCTTGTGTATCATTTCCCTTAAATTTCAGCTGCCTGCTAATATTCATACCAAGTAGCAGTCAAAAGAGTAACGAGGCGGCAAGGAGAAAACGACAAAGGCGTACTATGCTCGTACGTCAAGGAGCTTTCGACGAAGCCAACAAAGTTAATAGAATGACTGCAACTTGGTATCGCTCAATATCAGTTATACCGCCTACCGCCGCCTGTCCATATCATAAATATGGTAAACAAAACGCCCTCTAATTGTAAACGTTTCCATTTGCCACTCATTGGGTAGCGGCCAAAACGGCGAGGCATCTTTGATTGACTGTACTGCGGCATCATCAAGGCTGCGGTTTCCTGAGGTCCTAAACACATAAACCTGCCCAAGAGTCCCGTTTTTGTTTATTGTGAAACTCAACTGCAAATCTCCGGTTATTTTGCGCTTTAAAGCATCCGGAGGATATATCCATGAGGCTTCTATCATCTCACGTAGTCTTCTCATATATCCCTCATATTTCATATCCTCAACTTCAAAAGACAAACCTGTGTCTTTCTCCGCTCCATAAGTCCTGTCCTTACCCTGTTTAACACCGGTAATCTGTGAGTGTTTAGCGATTATATCTTTATCAAAGAGATTTGCAACGCTTGGAGGTGAGGGTTTTTGCCCCCTTGACGGAGTTGCGGTTTTCGCTGCACCGGCGCTGTCGGCTTCAGAGCCGGTGATTTCTGTTTTAGCGGGGGCGTGTGGTTTTTCTGTCTCTCCTTGGCTCCTATGTGGTTTAACGTCAACCTTTGGTTGCTGTGGTTTACCAGCAGGCTGCGTCTTTGCAGAATGCTGAGACGGCGGCTGCGGCCTTTGTGACGGTGATGCCCTACGTGACTCACTCTGAGGCGCCGCCGCTGCCGGCTGCTGCGGCTGTCCCGCCCCCTTTGTTTTCTCTTCACTATCTGCTCTCTCCGTCTTGTCTGAGTCTGGAACCCTCGGAAAATCAGCTTCCTTTGTTACTATCTTAGCCGTTATGGGCGGAGGTACCCACGGTTTTTTTTCTTTTTTGTAAACATATGTCAGAAGTAAAATCAGAATTATGTGAAATAAGGCTGAGAGAATTATATAGCGTTTAAACATTAGCTGAGGGGCCTTTGCTCAGAAAGTGTAAAATGCTTATAATATTAATACAAAACTGATGCAATGATAGAAAAACCTTAATTTCCAAAAAAATACCTTTTAAGTAACTTTGTCGTTAAGGTGGTGATTTCCTTTAAGCTTATAGTTTTTTGAGTCCAGAGGCCCATAGAAGCCTCTCTGATATCAGCCCTGCCATGAATTGACACAAGCTCCTCGGCTGCCTCATCACTTTGCAAAAAATAACTCTGAAGCGCTCTCATAAGAATAAAGTGTTTTCTGTATTTCGATTGCCAGTGTTTTTTGTAATTTTTCGGCCTGTCATTTATTATAGCTTCAGCAGCCAGTTTGGCCGACTTCATGGCATAGCATATTCCCTCATAGGTTACAGGAAGCACCTGCCCTGCCGCATCACCCACAAAAAAGACCCCGCTTTTGTAGTAGGCACTACCGTCCCAGACCGGAATGAAGTATCCCCTCCGTTTGCCAACTGTTTTAATGCCGCTGTCTTTAATAAAATTATCCAGACACAGTCCGGCGGCAGCGGTGTCCACCGTGCCGGTTCCTACCGATATTCCGTTATGGTGCGGGAAAATCCATGCATAAAACCCAGGTGCATAAAGTTTCCCAAATTGAAAACGGCACTTTGTTACGCCCCGGTCAGGGATAACCTCATGAGTTGTAAATATACGGCTGGGGGAAGTGCCGGTTACCGCCCTTCTTACAGTGGAGTTTACACCATCGGCGGCAATCACATACCGGGCCCTTAATGTCCTCTGCCACCCCTGAGAATTAATCCTAAGCGCCACACCACCTCTGTCAACGGAAACTCCGGTAACAGTACCTGTAATTACATCAACACCTGCCCGCTGCGCCTCTTGTCTAAGTGCTTTATCAAATTCCCTGCGGTTGATTATCGACACATATGCGCCCTCCAGGTCTATCTCCTGCATCGCACCCTTAGGAGATATGATTTCAAGGGAATGGACTTCTTTAGTGATTAGAGACTGTGGTATTTCAAACTCATCAAAAGCCGTGGATATTAACCCGCCACCGCAAGGTTTTTCATTATCAGGATTTCTCTCGATTAATACCGTCTCCACGGAGGCCCGTCCAAGCACCCTGGCTGCTGTGGCACCTGCCGGGCCCCCCCCCACTATCGCCACATGTACGTCATATTTAAACATTTCCTGTGCTTAGTATATTACTCAGACTGGATACGTGTTGTCAAAACCGGACACTTGGCATTTCTTACCACCTTTTCCGCCGTACTGCCAAAAATCATCCTGTCAATGCCTTTTCTGCCATGAGTTCCCATCACTATAAGGTCTATGCTGTTGGTGTCTGCAAATTTAAGAATTTCATCTGCCGGATTCCCTCTGGCTATGTGCCTGGAGACTGATTCCACATCCTTAAGCTGTTGCTCATAGATCAATTGAAGTTCCTTCTGAGCATTCTCCTCTATGTCCTTATAGAACTCATCATAAGACAACTGTGGCAGGTACCATCCCACAGCGCCGGCAACGTCGTAAATCACATGGAAAACATAGATTGAGGCACCATAACGCTTTGCTAAGTCTGATGCGTAATCCGCAGCCCACGATGCGCCTTCCATAAAATCCGTCGGTACTAATATTTTCCTTATCTCCATAAGACACCTCCTTGCAAGATGTAAAGGGACATCCACCTGACCTTATATCCCCTTACTTAGTCGTTCATAAAGAAGTCCGAGCCCCTTCAGAGAAAGGTTCAAATCATACAAGTCAACTTCCCTTAAAAAGGACTCCATTAATGGAGCATTGCCACCCGTTACCGCTATACTTATATTATAACCTAATTCTCTTTCAATTTCACGTGTAATGTTATCTACCGCCCCCGCCGTTCCATAAAAAACTCCGGAGAGAACCGCTTCTTCCGTATCCTTTCCCAGTGCAGACGGTTTTATCCCCTCAAGTTGAACAAGTGGAAGCATTGCGGTGTGGTTATGAAGGCTCTCTGAAAGTAGTCTGATTCCCGGCAAGAGTGCTCCTCCGGAAAACACACCGTCTCCATCCATTACACTTATTGATGTCACGGTGCCAAAATCCACTGTTAATGAGGGGCCTTTAAAGGCCTCAACAGCGGCAAGCGCCACAGCCACTCTGTCAATTCCCACTTTCTGCGGATACCTGACACTGAATTTTACCCCTGACTCCGTTGCTTTGGTAATCAAAACCGGCTCAATTCCAAAATATTCCCTTGCACAATCCACAACATGTACGGAAATACCCGGAACAACCGACATCACGGCAATATCCGTAATTTTGCCGCCTACGGTATAATTATTAAAAGGATTTTGCACTTTTTTCCTGAATGACTCATTTGGAATTGATATTTTCTCCAAAACACCGGGCTGTCCGATAATGCCGGCCTTCACATTAGTGTTTCCGATATCAATTGCCAACAACATGGGTAATCTCCCCACTCTTTAGTAAAACACTTGTTCCATCAGGTTTCTTAACTATCAGAAATCCATCTTCATTTATACCAACAGCTCTGCCACTGAGTGCTTCAGATACTGTTTGAATAGTAATAGTGGAATTTATCGTCCGGCTGATGGATTCCCATGTTTTAACCAGAGAGTGTTTATCATGTTTTAATTGCTCACAATAGTTAATAAAATACTTTAATAAAGACTCTACAATATTTCCTCTTTCGAAGTTTTTATTAGTCTCCAAACTGATACTTGTAGCGGTGTCATTCAACGAATCGGGAAACGCTGTGACATTAACATTTATGCCGATACCGGTAACGATATAAGACAGTGAGTTGCCTGCCACTGATGATTCAGCCAGGATACCTCCAAGTTTTTTATTGCCGCAGTAAATGTCGTTTGGCCATTTAGGCCAAACTGTTAGATTGCATGTCTCCTTAATGGCTGAGACAACAGATAGTGAGCTGATGACATTCATAAGGGTCTGTGGAAAGCCTGTTTCCGGCCTCAATATGACAGAGATGTAGATATTTAGCCCCGGGGGTGAAAACCACTGACTGCGGCCCTTACCGCGCCCGCTGTGTTGGCAGTCTGAAATAATCACAGTTCCATGTGGAGCATTTTTTTGTTTAGCCATGGTTTTGGCCAAATCGTTGGTAGAGCCGGTTTCAGGTATATACATGATATTGTAACAGCCAATGGGCCTCTTAAGGCATCTCAGATCAGAAGCTATGATGTTTTCAGGAACAAGTGAAATGTCTTTACAGAGATTACTCTCAATATCCATTATGAAAACCCACGGGAAACTCTCTTCGGCTGTTTGTTTTTAGAGGATAATTTATCTCGCCGCAGGCATGGCAAGATGCCCCTCTTTTCCCCGTTGGGGCAGTCTTGCAGACTGCTCCACAACATTTGGATACAGAACGAGTCAAACACTAATACCAGGTTGCAGTCAAAAGAGTAACAAGGCGGCAAGGAGAAAGCGACGCAGGCGTACTGTTTAGTACGTCGAGAAACTTTTGACGAAGCCAACGAAGTTAATCGAATGAATGCAACCTGATATAAGGCAGATGTGCAACCGTCACTACTTATACACCCTAAAAAAAGACCGGTTTTATCAACTGTTTTGAACCGGCTTCCAAACGTCTCTGAACAATCTACAAGATTGTTCCTACAGATGTTAAATCCATTCCTCAGGCTTTTTTGTCCGGCCACGGGCATAACGCATTCAGAAAGCATTTAGAACATTGGGGGTTTATTGCTTTGCATGTTGAGCGGCCAAAGAGGACAGTGCTGAGGGAAAATGCAATCCACTGCTCCTGCGGGATTATTTGTCTCAGGGTCATTTCAACCTTCTCAGGATTTTTAGAATTAACCAGCCCCAGACGGTTGGTTATTCTTAATACGTGAGTGTCAACCGGTATTGCGGGAATTGAGAAGGCTACAGCTAAAACCACGCTTGCCGTTTTCCTTCCAACACCGGGCAATTTAGTTAATTCCTCTATCGTGTTGGGAACATTGCAAGCATAATCTTCAATAATTCTGTGAGAGCAGGTTTTTATCGCCTCGGCTTTATTTTTGAAAAACCCTGTTGTTTTTATATCCTCCTCAAGTGTGCTTAAATCGGCATTTGCAAAGTCATCGATAGTAGGGTATTTTTTGAAAAGTGCCTTTGTCACTATATTAACTCTTACGTCGGTACACTGGGCGGAGAGAATGGTTGCTACAAGCAGCTCAAAGGCAGTTGTGAAATTCAGAGCACACTGAGGATTGGGAAAATTAACCCTTAGTTTTGAAATGATTTCGTCAACCTTGTTTTTTGATTCATTAAAGAGCATTAAGAATATGAACCTCAACTTTTCCCTTAAGTAATGATGAAAACTTTTCGGCATCAGCCTTAGTTCCCACCACGGTGCCATAGTGCATGGGGACAGCCATTTTAGGTTTTATATCAGAGGCCGCCTCTGCCGCCTCATCAGCGGTCATAACATATGTGCCGCTTACGGGAAGAAGCGCTATATCAATGTTTTTCAGGGTACTCATCTCCGGTATCCTGTCAGTATCTCCAGCCATGTAAACTTTTACACCGTTTACCTTAAATATATATCCCAGCCAGTTGTTAGATTTTGGATGGAAACTCTTATTGGTATTGTAGGCAGGCACAGCTTCAATTTCTATCCCTGAAACGGTAAGTTTATCTCCGGGAAGTGCAACCTTAACATATCTACCGCTAAGTTTAAATGCACAGTCATGCGTGACAACGAATTGTGTATTTTTATCGCTTATTTTACTTATGTCTTCCAGCGAAAAGTGGTCAAAGTGGCTGTGGCTTATAAAAATCAAATCAGCCTTATCGGATTTCTTAATGTTGTACGGGTCAGTATAAATCGTTTTCTCTCCGGTTATTTTAAAGCAATCATGACCCAGCCAATTAATATTTTCTATCATTTTAATGCTGCCTCCCGTGTTTTGTTTAATTGTATCCAATCCGGTAATTTTCAGCAAATTATACCTTAACAGGCTGCTCAAAAGCCGTGCCAGTCTCCGTTTCGCTTGTTGGTATCAGTATAATAACAACAGCACATTATCTACGTCAACTTTATTGTGCCTACCACTTTAAGCATTTTATGATGTTTATCATGGAAGATAACAGCTGATTCGTGGTAACATAATAATAAAAGTCAGGAGGAAGGATGGATAAATTTGTAAGGAATTTTATAGTGATGAGCATAGTGTATTTAGGGGTGGCGGCCTTTATGGGGGTTTTTATGCTTAGCGGAACTAAATTTCTTTCGCTTAGGTTTGTACATTCCCACTTCATGGTTCTTGGGTGGGTCTCAATGATGATATACGGAGTGGGATATCATATACTTCCCAGGTTTTCCGGACGTCTGCTTAAAAGCGTAAAAATTGCTGAGGTTCAGTTTTGGCTTGCTAACATTGGGCTTATCGGTATGGCTGTGTTCTATCCCACGTGTCAATACACATCGTCGTGGCAGTCGTTTCATATGCTTGCCCCTGTGTTTGGTTTCATAGAGTTTATATCAATAGCCCTGTTTTTCTACAACATGCTTGCCACACTTTTGGCTAAGGCGCCCGGGCAGGCTTAGCTGTCGATTTTTTAACGGCACTCCGGCAACTGATAAGTTATAAAGCACCTAATCCCTGTGAGGGCTTAGGTGCCCCCGGCCGTAATGACATCTTTAATAAATTCAACAGTACCTTCAAAATCCGATATTAACGCAATACAAGCTTTTCTATTATTTGTTTACCTTTGCCACTATTGACATAATTTATTAAAAAGTACTAAATTTTATAATAAAACTTAAAACGGTTTATGGAATACATTGAAATTTAATAAAATATTACTTATAGCTATATTGTTAACACTATCGCTTTTTTCCTGTAAAAGTGAAGTTCCAGCTCCAAAAACCGGCCAGCCAAAAGCGGCACTGTCAGTAAAAATAGGGATAATCTCAGCCCTTAGCGGGCCTGCCTCCGGCTATGGAAACTCCATAGCAAAGGGGTTTAAACTAGCAGCCGCAGAAATCAACAAAACAGCCCCTCTTCACATAGAATTGATTATCGAGGACTCCGCCGGCAAACAGGAGCAGGCGCTGTCGGTAGTAAAAAAACTGATTAACTCAGACAAGGTTACAGCAATTTTAGGGCCTACCCTAAGTACCGAGATGCGGCTTGTGGGACCGGAGGCAAATAGTAACGGCATACCCATCATGGCTACCTCAAACACAGCCTCCGGCATAACAGACATTGGACAATTCGTCTTTAGAAATTCCATGCCTGAATCCATAGCAATCCCATTTGCCGTCAAAAAGACAATTGAAAAATATCAAATTAAAAACGTAGCCCTCCTTTACGGTGATGATGATGTTTTTACGAAATCCGCTTTTGACACCATGAAGCTCACTGCAGAAACGCTCGGCTTAAACATCACCACCATAGAGAAGTTTCAAAAAGGCCAGACGGATTTTAAAGCCCAGCTTACGAAGATTAAATCCACCTCACCGGATGCCCTGTTGTGCTCGGCGCTTTACAACGAGGGCGGGGTGATTCTGCAACAAGCAAGAAAAATGGGAATCACTGTACCTGTCATTGGCGGAAACGGTTTTAACTCACCAAAGATATTTGAAATAGCAGGGAGTTCATCAGACAGCCTTATAGTTGCAACCCCGTGGTTTAGCGAATCGGTGGAAAACCCTGCAGTTAAAGACTTTATCACTATTTTTGAGAAAACTTACAGCGTTAAACCGGACCAGTTTGCCGCTCAAGCCTACGACGGCCTGCTTATTATGGCACATGCAATTAAAATGGCAGGCTCCTCAGACAGAAACAAGATCCGTGACTCTCTTGCCTCTGTCAGAAATTTTAATGGAGTTCTCGGGAAATTTTCATTTGACCAAAACCGTGATGTTGACATGGAACCTTTCGTGTTGATAGCTAAAGACGGTAAATTCCAATTGTTACAGTAAAAGCTATCCCACAATGCACCTCTTTATCGAGCAGTTAATAAACGGCATAACACTTGGAAGCATTTATTCTTTGACGGCTTTGGGTTTTACACTTATCTTTGGTGTGCTGGATATTATTAATATGGCACACGGTGAAATATTTATGTTTGGAGCTTTTACAGCAGTGCTAATTGTAAACAAACTGGGGTTGCCGTTGTGGGCAGGTTTTTTAGGAGCTTGTGTTGTCAGCGGACTTTTAGGATATGCTCTTGAACTATTTGCCTTGCGGCCGTTGAGAAGGAGAAAAAACATATCACCTCTTGCCCCGCTTATCAGCACAATAGGAGTGTCCATCATGCTTGAAAACATTGCCAGAGCGCTTTTTGGTAGTGACACGATTTCTTTTAAGACCTCAATTTCTGAAATAAACTATAAACTGGGTGAAATAGATATAAACTTAATAAATATTGTAATCCTTGCTGTTTCTTTTAGTTTAACCATAGTTTTATACGTTTGGCTGAAAAATTCCAAAACAGGGCGTGCGCTGCGGGCGGTTTCCGAAAATCCCGACACTGCTGCTTTTTTGGGAGTTAACACCTCAGGAGTTATAACCTTTACCGTGGTTAGCGCCTCTTGTGCCGGAGGGGCGGCGGGAGTGCTTGTTGCAATGGCCTTTAACAGTGTAAACAATGAAATCGGATTGGCTATGGGACTTAAGGGACTTGCAATCATAATTCTGGGCGGCATGGGAAGCATAAACGGCGCAGTCGCAGGGGGGCTGCTGCTGGGGCTTGCCGAGACTTTCGTGGTTGCTTACGGAGATTCCGGCTACAAGGAAGTTGCCGGTTTTATAATTATAATTGCCGTACTGTTAATCAAACCGTCGGGTCTATTCGGTACAGTTGAAAAAGCATAAGTGTCCGGCATTTTAAATTCATATTATCTTCAAATCGGCTCATTTGCAATGATTAATATTCTGCTGGGTCTCAGCGCCTGGATACCGCTTTCAACCGGACAGCTTTCTCTGGGTAGTGCAGGGTTTATGGGGTTGGGAGCTTACACATCCGCCATTTTCGTAACAAGATTTGGAATACCGCTGCCTTTTGCCATAATTATTGCCGGAGTACTCTCAATGTTGGCTGGAGTACTGGTCGGAATTCCGGCGCTTCGCCTCAAAGGTGTATATCTTGCCATAGCCACACTCGGCTTTGGAGAGGTGATGAGGGTGGTTTTCATAAAATGGGAATCAGTGACCGGAGGCGCTGTCGGCATAGCCGGCATACCGGTAATCAGCACTCCAACGGTCGGTTTTTTAATTGACAGCAGCATTATAGATAGCTCTGACAAGAACCTGGTATCTGATTTAACTACATTTTTAATACTACTCTTAGTAACCGGATTTTTCATCTGGTTTTTTATTGCAATGAGAAAGACCCGCATATGGAGGGCAAACAGCGCAATCAGGCTGGATGAGACGGCGGCTGAATCAATAGGAATAAACGTTCACCACTACAAGGTGTCGGCATTTAGCCAAAGCGCCTTTGTCTCTGCAATTGCAGGGGCGCTATATGCCCACACTGCATCATTCATAAGCCCGTCTGATTTTACATATCACAAGGCTGTTGAGGCACTCATGTTTACAGTAATTGGAGGGAGCGGACACGTCTTAGGGGCTGTGTTGGGAGCGAGTGTTTTAACGATTATACCGGAGGCGCTGAGGTTTTTAAAAGACTACAGGTATGCGGCTTTTGGTGGTGTTCTTGTCACTATGATGGTGTTTAAGCCGGAGGGGATTATTACAGAAAATCTTTTCAGAAAACTCCGTAAAAAAGTGTAATCGATGTTGCAATTAAAACTTATAAATAAACACTTTGGAGGGGTAAGGGCATTATGCGATGTTTCGCTTGAGGTTACAGCTGGGCGGATAGTCGGCCTTATAGGCCCTAACGGGGCAGGGAAAACCACGCTTTTTAATATCATAACCTCAATAACTAAACCGGACTCAGGACGGATTATATTTGACGGTAAGGACATAACCGGACTAAGGCCGTTTAGGGTAGCGAAGCTTGGAATTGGACGCACGTTTCAAAATATAAAACTGTTTGGCCGGATGGAAGTAGTTGAAAATGTCATGGCAGGGATGCACTGTGTAAGCAGGGGTGGAATTTGCAGATGTGCTTTTAAGTTTTCCAACTACAGGCAGGATGAGAAACTTTTGCATGAAAAAGCACAACGCCTGCTGTCTTTTGTCGGATTAGAGGGAAAGGGAGATGAGCTTTCGGAGAGTTTTTCCTATGGGCAGCAGAGACGCATAGAGATTGCCAGGGCATTGGCCTTAAATCCACGGCTTTTGCTCTTGGATGAGCCGGTCTCAGGTATGAACGAGACTGAGACACAGGACATTATGAGACTCATAAAGGAAATACGCAACAGCGGGGTTTCAGTGCTTTTAATAGAGCATGATATGGGCCTTATCATGGGCGTGTGTGACACCGTTATAGTGCTGAATATAGGACTTGTTATAGCAGTAGGGAGCCCTGAGGAGATTCAGAGAAACCCTGTGGTAATTGAGGCCTATCTCGGCAATGCGCCTGTAAGGGACAAAAGTGCCCACACTTAGAATAGATTCCCTGTCGGTTAGTTACGGCCACATTGAGGCTTTAAGAGGTGTTAACCTCAACGTCAGGGAAGGACAGATAGTTTCCCTTGTGGGCGCAAACGGGGCAGGGAAAACCACACTGATGAAAACAATCGCCGGACTAATTCAACCACTAACCGGTAAAATCACTTACAACGGCACTGAAATTAAAAACCTCAGAGCCGACCAGGTAGTACGAAAGGGGATATCATATGTGCCTGAGGGAAGAGCAATCTTAAATAAGATGACTGTTTATGAAAATTTGCTTATGGGCGCTTACATCAGAGACGACAGTGAAGTCATGACAGACCTGAAAAATATAATGGAGGAATTTCCGATTCTATGGAGCAGAAAAGACCAATTGGCGGGAACACTCTCAGGAGGTCAACAGCAGATGCTTGCAATTGGGAGGGCGCTAATGTCAAAACCGCAGGTTATGTTATTTGATGAACCCTCACTTGGGCTGGCCCCAATGGTTATAGAGCGTATATTTGAGATAATAAATGAAATAAACGAACGTGGCGTAACCATTCTCCTTGTTGAGCAAAATGTTCACAAGGCGTTAAGTCTCTCCAGCTACGCATACGTGATGGAAACCGGCAGGATAGTCATGGAAGGCAACCCAAAGCAATTGCTTAATGAAAAAATCATAATGGATGCTTATCTGGGAGGAATTAAAGGAGTTAGATAATTCGTAAGCGTCAAGTTAACCCCATCTTTTGAAACATTCAGAGGTGTCATACTTGTGCAAAAAAGAGGGGGTAATGGTCTGTTTTCTTTTTTTGTCATTCCCGTGAAAACGGGAATCCAATTTTAATTATAATGAAATTCAAAAGTATGTTCATATTGATTTTGTAAGAAAATGTGATTGCCACGGGATTTCATCCCTCGCAATGACGTTATGTGCTTGTTTTTGCAGTATTATTTTATCCGTCATTGCGAGGAGCGATAGCGACGTGGCAATCTTAGTTTTCAGAAATAATGAACGGAATTCTGCACATTGCTATAGTGACATTAAACGCAATAGATATTTTGTTATTTACATCTATGAATGCAACTCGGTATGACTGTTAAAAATTCAGGGGGGGCGGTGTTATGGCTCCATCCCCTCAATCACTACAGAAGGATATATATCACAGAAAATATGAGAGTGTTCAAAAATTTTAAATATTAAGAAAGTCGCTTTGAGGCATACCAAGGTGGAATCCCTGACCGTAGGTAATTCCAATTTCCTCGATTATTTCCATTATACGGTGGCTTTCAACAAACTCCGCCACGGTTCGTATGTTTAACTTTTTACATAGCGTTTGAATACTTTCAACAAAGGCATAATCTCTTGGATCCTCTGTGGCCAGCTCTTTTATAAACTCACCGTCTATCTTCAGAAAATTGACCGGCAGGTACTTTAAGTAGTAAAAAGAAGAATAACCGCTGCCGAAATCATCTATTGCCAGGTTAAAACCGTTTGAAATTACGGTTTGCAGAAAATCCTGAATTTTTGACAAATCTCCGGCAGCTTCTCTTTCAGTTATTTCAAAAACTATCTCCGATGGATTAAGCCCTGTTTTATAGGCCTCCTCTATTATAAATTCAAGAAATGTCTTGTCTTTGAGTTCCTTACCTGAAATATTTACAAAAAGGTAGTGATGGTCGTCCTTTAATTTTTTATTCTGAAACGCTTTACGAATAACCATCCTGTCAACATCAAAAATTTTGCCGATTCTCTCACACATATCAATAAACTTATAAGCAGGGATGACAGTTCCATCCTTGTCAATAAGCCTTGCAAGGACTTCATATGCAGCTATTGTCTTTTTATCAACATCGAAAATCGGCTGATAGTACGGAACAAATCTGTCATCCTCAAGAGCATCTTGCAGGAGGTTGAATTTTTCCGTTTGCTCCTTAAGAGAGTGTTTAATTTCACTATCGGTAGGAATAAAAATCTTATTTTTGCCAAGCTCCTTGGCATTGTACAGGGCGGCGTCAACAACGACCATAAGTTCAGCAGCAGTGTTACCGTGGGTTGGGAATTCAACAAGACCGATAGAGGCCTTTATTGGGATAATTTTCTTGTCAGGGGCCACTATCTTTTTGTGTTCAAACGCATATTTAATTTTTTCGGCTACAACTTTACCTTTTATAATATCAGTTTCACTGAGTATAACTGCAAACTCATCACCACCAAGTCTTGTCACAACGTCACCGTCACGCAAAAGCTCCTGAAGTGTGTTGGCCACTTCTTTTAAATACAAGTCGCCAAAAGGATGCCCGTAGTTGTCATTGATATATTTAAAATCATCAAGGTCCTGCATCATCAGTGAAAACTTGTAATTTTTCCGCTTCACTCTGGCTATTTCATAGTCCAAAAAATGCTCAAACATCCTTCTGTTATAAAGACCTGTGAGGGGGTCATGGCCGGCATAAAACTCCAGTTCGTTTATTGCCTTTGACAGAGCCCTTGCCGAGCCTGTCACCATGGTCATTATAGATACTAATGAATTTATGATGTTTATGTCCTTTTCGCTTATTTCCCCATTATAGAAAACACCCATTCCTAAAATCCCGCCTATCCCGGGCGTCTCAGACAGGTACTCGTGAGCTTTAATCATAATATTGTCTTTAGAAACGCTTTTATCTTTGCCTGAAAATATCGGAATAGGTATAAACTCCATTGGAATCGTATCTAAAATATCCGATATATCAAAACATTTTTTAACATGCTCATGAATCTTGTTTTTAAGCTCATCCATCTGTTTTTCATCAGGCTCGTTCATAAGAAACATATGGGCATCGAGCCTCTTGTCTTTACTTTCAAATATGTTAAAAAACACATCAAACGGGTAAATTCTGTATAAGTCTTTAAGGATTTCCTCAGAACGTTTTTCCCATTTTACGACATTGTCTCTGGAGAGAACAATTTTTGTAAGAACCTGTGTGAACTTTTCAAGTAATGCAGTGTCAACGGAACTTTGCTCCAGGGCATCCACTACCCTCAGGGACCTAAACAGAGTTTGCATAACCAGTGTTTCATTAGAACTAACAGACTTACCGGCGATATCCATCAAAACACGGAAGAGTTCAATAAGAACGGTTAAGTCTGTTGAGATATCCTCATTATGTTTCGTCTTTTCTGAAATTTTAGCTGTGAAATCTAAAATTGAACGTTCAATCCCCTCAATTAGAAAACTCTCCCTGATGAGATTTTCTAAAACGCTGCCGTTATCTTTAGAGAGTTGACACCTTAATACGGAAAAATTCATGTCCTCATATATCATATCAGGTCAACCCCGCATTTAAGTTCATAGAGCCACTTTATGAATTTATCTTTTGTATCACCCTTGAATAAATATCCGTGCTGAGGAGCAATAATATCAATGTCATAGGATTCAATCGCCTTAATCCATTTCCTTAAAGCCTTATTGCACGACATATATCTGCTGTGAAACGGCTCAATGCAAGGCAGAAACTCTTCAAAATCCTCGACAAACAGATTGTTTGAAGAACACGGCAGCACAGAGGCTCCTATGTCTCCGGTAAAGAGGATTTTAGATATGTTGTCGTAGAAGTTAAAGTGCCCTGGTGAGTGTAAAAAATGGGCGGCAATTACATTAATTTTAAAATCATCGTTTATTATAATCTCAGTGTCGCCGTCTTTTATTCCAATTATATTTTTTGTATTTCTGATTTCGTAATGAGGGATAAACCTGGTCCAGAGACTCGATATATATATCTTAGCACCTGTGACCTTCTCCCACACATTTAAACCACCGCTTACATCGGGGTCCTGATGGGAAAGCAATATGGTCTTTACGTTTTCAATTTTTGTGTATTGGAGTACCCTTGCAACCAGTATTGGAAAGAGCCCGAAGCCACCCGGGTCCATAAGCACAGTCGCTCCGTTATGCACTATCATATACTGGTTTGAGGGAACGCTTTTTTCATCCGGTGAGTCGGCAAAACCCAATAGTATGTATTTATGATTTGCCTTGTCATAAATAACTGTATCCATTCCATCCTCCTTGCTGAGTAATACCAAGCTGCATTCAATCGCCAAACTTCGCCGGCTTCGTCAAAAGCTTAGGGGCGTATCTCCCCTAAAGCCTGGTATAATGCAACTGCCTAATTATAAAGTTTTACCGTTTTCTATTGCAAGGGGGCGGCGCTCCATAAACACTCAAGATTGTCTTACAATTTTGGCAATGGAGAAATATGCATCAGTCAAATAAATATCGTTTACTACACATAAACTGAAACTTTCAAATTCGATTTAGTGTTAGGGGTGGGCTGGGTATAAGCGGCTGTTATATTAGCAAAATTATTGTTAGCACTCCTATCGGTTTGATCTGAGGTTTCTTTTGATTTACCTACCACTGCGCTTTCACCTGATTGGTCGGTCCGGCTGGTGTTGCCCTGAGCCTGAGCGTTGTCTTTGCCACCCTCAGCACCGGTTGTGCCTTGTGTTTGTTCATCACCGCCTTGCTGTTTTTCAAAGGACTTTCTTGAAACCTCCTGCTGTGCCGTTGCCTCTTTTTGTGAAGCCTCCTGAGCTACTTTCATATCCTGTGAGGAAGGATTGGCAGGGGCCATAGCCGAGGCCCTAACCTGTCTCATTTTACTTACTGTGGCCTCAGGATCCTTTTCCTCAGATGTATCTATTGATACCTCACCACCGGAGATGTATCTCTTTCCGTCAGGGCCGTTCTGATACTCATACCGCGGAGAGCCTGCATAACGGCCTCCTACCGATTGATGGGCTAATTCGTGGGCTCTTACTTCCTGGTCTCTTTGCTTTAACTTCTGAACTTCACGGTCAATTTTTTCCTGTTCCTCTTTGCTTCGCCCCTTGCTGCTTCCTATCTCTACAGTGTCTTTTACTTCTTTACCGCTCTGGTTTTTGGTGTCTCTCAGGCCGTTTTCACTTGTAACTGAGGCATCCCCGCCCTCAGTGCCGGTACTCCTGCCATCACTTGCGGCCACTGTGCCGCTCGACCTATCCAGACCCCACCCATAGGAATCCATAGGGTTTCCATAGCCTGCATAACCTACACCATCAACACCCATACTCCCCCCCTCTCATCAAGGGCTTCTTAATACCTCCACAAACCTCTCTCACACGTACACACAAAGGCCGCCATATTAACAGTACGCCGCCTGCGGGGCAGCAAGAGGATTTGCAACCAATGTCCTAATCGGTATGGAATCGTCACTTAACACCAAATGGGCACCTTTCATATTTGACGTGTTTATTATTATCGGTGATTTCAGATTTGCGTACAACTTCTTTCCGTCAACATTTAAAATTACTAGTACCAGAATGTCCTCAACATTATTACATCCAAGATATTCCTCTACAAAATCCTCAATTCTAAACGAATAATACGGGAAAAACTCAAACGGGTCAGTGACTATAAAAGCCACATCAGGGTCATCGGTAGCGTGAAGCCACTTTACCGGTTCCTTATATGGCAATATGCAGAAATGCTTTAAATCCTTAAAGCCTATTATACCCCTAGGGAAGGTGATTACCTTGTCATCATCAATCTCAACCATGTCAAACCTTGTTGTGTTGAACCTCATTAAGCCTCCGCTTGTTCTTTGTCTGCCACCCATACCATATGATAACATATTGTACATAATTAACACCTCTTCTATTTTTTATACAGATTATGTGTGCATATCAACCTGCTGTGTCGTGCCGACAGTGCCGTCATTTTTTGTGAATAAACTCATACCTGCTAAACGCCCGATTAAATTGCCGGCTCCGTCTTTGTAATCAAACCACCCGCCTATATTGCCAAGGTAAAGGGCTGACACTGCATTGTCTTGTAAAGTACTTAAACTGCTCTCCCCGTTTTGAGAATTTCTTAATACCGAGAGCTTATCAAAAACAGAATCATTTTTATCTATCCAGTTGTTTTTGTCCTCATCATAAGCGGAAAGCTCTGAATAACCATTACCGGTTGACGGACCAAAGAGCTCTTTCCCGTTATTTATTACACCATCGTTGTTTGAGTCAAATGAAAGAAAACCGCTTCCGGCCCCAAGCATCGGCATCTTGTCAGTCTGCCCGTCGGAGTTAAGGTCAAAGTTAAATGTCCCGCCGGTTAAATCCGCAGCATTTCCCCCAAAGTTTATAATCAGTGGGTCGGTTAGTTTAGCATCCCCTGCCGATAGTGAGGTGGAGGTCTCTGTTGTATGCTCATAACTCATATTTACGTCAAGATGGAAGTTAATTTCCAGGCCGTCTTTGGTTTTAATAGTGCCGGAGGCGTTAAATGCATACTCCTGCCTTTCGTACTTTGTTTCATGCGATGAGTACTGAAGCCCCCAGCCCTGAGGCTGCTGAGAATCATCTGAGGGGTTACTTAGCGGTGGTTGTTGTAGTGTATTATCGGAAGCCGTCTCCAGCACCTTACTACCGTCTGCTTTGCCGCTGCCGTCAACTATATTGGATACGTCAATTTTCTTACCGGTCATTCTCTCAAGTAATACTTTCAGAACCATTAATTTAAAATCACCCATGGAGGCTACATACATGTTGTCATCAATTTTTGCGTCCTTTTCACCGTTGCTGCCTTTAGTGTCCAAAAGTTTCCGGCTGTCACTGGAAATACTCACCTTATCTTTTAAAGGAGGCTGATTAAAGGACTCGATAGAGCTGCCTGTTGATTTGTTGTTGCTCCAAAAAGACAGATTCTCAGTATATTCATATTTTTCCAGCATCGAGTATTTGGAACTCAATCTGATGTTAGACGACGCTATATCCATATCATGTACCTCCTTTCTTGAAAACTCTGTTTATAACTCTAAAAGCCAACCCCAGTTAGTTACTTATACTTTCGGTAAAAAAACTAAGAAACTTTAAATCTTCTATGTGTGTGTGTTCAGGTTGGATTAGGAAAGGTGGAGGGAGTTTCAGAGGAGAGTTTTTTGCTTCCCTGAAACCCCTTCCACCTGTTTGGAGGATTGTGTTGGGGAGTATAAAATAAGGGGGGCGGGGGAACCCCCCTTAAGAACCAGCCCTATGCTGACACACTTGTCGTACTACTTGTGCTTGACGATGTGCCGGAAATTCCTTCTATCAACATCTTATACTTATTAAGCATGTTTTTCTGTGGATTACTATTGTTTAGCTCACTTGTGCTCAATTTGCCGTCTCCATCTGTATCAATGCTGTTAAATAAACTGGTTGACATCCCTGCTGAGGATGCCTCTGTAGAGCTTAAGTAACCGTCACTATCTGTATCAAAATTGTTAATATAAGACTGTGACATTGAGGTCAGCCGGTTGGAGTAATAACCATATACTAACTCATTAGCATTAACATAACCATCTGAATCAGTGTCTAAAGAGCTGAATGCGTCACTGGAAAGTCCTTTTGCTGTAAATTCAGAGGATGTTAATTTGCTGTCACTATCTGTGTCAAGACTGGTTATGATATTGGCGGCTGATGAATTTATAGCATTTTCATCGTTTTTGGCAAATGCTGTAAAGTCACTTGAGAATGCTGTTGAATATGAGTCGCCTCCTTGTATTTTCATCATATCATATGACGGAATTCCTGTACTTATTCCACTTATAGCTGACATATTAACCTCCTTTTAAAATATATTCTTAATATTCCTTTTATTTCCTATCCTTAACTAATACACTCTGACATCATTAAAGCAAATGTTATGCCAACCCAATAAACATGCGGCTTTACATAGCTTTATGACCTAATGGAAGGATAAAAGAATACTAAGGGAGGTAATATTTTCCAAACAGCACGGAAAGAATTTCCCGCTTTACAGCTTTTTAATGCTGCAAAGCAAGCCTCTCAAGCGGTATGAGCCAAAAGCAGGATCATAAGGAGGAGTATCTGCCGTAAGAACATTGGCGTTAGAGCGGAAAAAAGACTCATCAGTGGAAAAAACACTCTCAGGAAACCACCAGCCATGCTCCACACTTATCACCTCAGGGGCAATATCTTCTGTGACCCTTGCAAGCATAACAATCTCCCCACGCGGGCTTGATACCCTCACCCAATCACCATCCGCAACACCGGCATCTTTTGCCGCCACAGGATGTATCTCCGCTACAGGGTCAGCGTGCCGCTTTCTAAGCCCCTCTATCTGTCTGTGCTCACTGTGGAAAAATTCACGGCTCCTTGCTCCGGTTATTAAAACATAAGGATAGTTATTTGAATCAGGGTTATTAACCGGACTCTCAGGTGGCTCCACATAATCAGGAAGAGGACAGTACCCCATCCTCTTTAACGCTGTACTGTAAAGCTCTACCTTTTTTGAAGGCGTTCTAAACCCCTTTGTTTTATACTTATAATACTCATGAGGCGGACAGTGTGACCCCGTATCAACAAGCTGTTCAAACCGGATTCCCAGATTGCCCAGTTGATAATCAAATATATCCATATAAGACATGTCTTTTGAGGGCAGAGAAAGGCGTTTGGATAACTCATCTATAATCCACTCATCCTGCCTTGCATTATAGAATGATGTTAATGCCCGTTGAGCATAGACAAAATTTTCCACAACAAGCGGAATTCCCATCAAATGATTAATTTCAGGCCAGAAAGCGGCAGGCAGTACAAAGTCCGCCTGAAGCGCAGAAGGTGTCATAAATAAATCCGTTGCCACAAGTAAATCTAGTTTTCTTAGTGCCGAAAGGGTTCTATGTGGGTTTGATACGGTAAGAAGAGGGTTGTTGCCAAAGAGCATCAGTGCCCGCACCCTGTAAGGAATCCCCTCGTCAATGGCTTTAAACAGTCCGGGGATATGTGCCGAAGGCATATAGGCGCGCCAGCCGCTGAGAAGTTTAAACTCATCACCACCTATTCTTTTTTGCGAGGACTCTGTGGGAAGTTTGTCCTTTAACACGGGGTAACTTTTTAAAATATTCATTCCTAAGATGTCACCGCCCGGAACGTCCAGATTTCCGGTAATTGCCCTTAAAATTGCCACAGCCCGCACTGTTTGAAGTGAATTGGCGTTTTGCTCAAGCCCAAGCCCCCAGTCTAAAACTGCAGGTTTTACAGTGGCATAAGTTTCAGCCGCTCTTTCTATATCTTTGGCCGGTATCCACGTTTTTTCCTCCGCCCACTTAGTGGAGTACTGAGAGACGTGGGCTTTCAGCTCATCAAAACCAACCGTATAGTTTTCAACAAAATCGTTGTCATAAAGGTTCCGGCTTATTATGTGGTTAATCATGGCAAGCGCAAGGGCGGCATCAGTACCGGGTCTTATAGGAAGCCAAAACTTACACCTTTTTCCTGTTTCGGTTCTTCTCGGATCTACTGAGATTGTCTCACAGTCATTGTGCAGAGCCCTAAACACAGCCGGCGCCAGCTCTCCGTCAGCGCTGGTTACAAGAGGGTTATGCGCCCAAAATAAAATACATTTTGGTTTCACAGCACCATAGTAGTCCCCAACTACAAAACCGCCGTAGGTCAGATGGCTTACCGTTATACGCGGAATAAAGCACTGTGCAAGCCCCGGTTCGTACCAGTTAGGAGTACCAAGGGCATTAGCAAAGCGAACAACGTGCATATAGTGGTGACGCCCCGTGCCCTGTCCGATAGCTACACTCTCCGGGCCGAAATTGCTTTTTATGTCAGCTATTTTCCCTGCTATTTCATCTAATGCCTCATCCCAGCTAATCTCATCCCACTTATTTTGGCCGCGACGCCCTGTTCTTTTAAGAGGATTTTTCAGCCTTTGCGGATGATTTGCTATTTCGTGGGATCTCAACCCCTTAATGCACATATAGCCGCGACTTATAGGGGAGTCTGCATCTCCACGGACTTTAACCACCTTGCCACCTTCTACGTAAACAAGTGCTCCACAACCTCCATGACAAACCCGGCAAACGCTCCTATGTATCTCCAGAGGCATTTTAACCTGCTAATTTGAAATGGAAAAACCGGTACTCGTGCTTTTCTTGCCTTTCTTTAAAATATCGATAACGTCCGGGGTCAGGATAATACCGCTTTCAACCTGAACAATAAAAGATATAATCTTAGATATCCGTGTCAGTGCATCTCCTAAGTCCGCCATAAATGTAGAGGGTACAAACACTATATCGTCAGCCCTTATATATATATTTTGAGCCGCATCACCCTTTAACGCCTTTTTTAGGTCGAAGATCGCTGTTTTTCCGTCTCTTATCACTGTAACACCGGATTTGTCGGCATCTGCAGTGAACCCGCCGCATTTATGTATTACCTGAAGCAAGGTCATATTCTCCTCCATAGTAAGCACGCTTGGAGTTGTAACCTCGCCGGCAACAATCGCCTTTTTGCTTGTTAGTGCCGTCGGATTGACCATAACCATAGGATTTACTATATACTCTTTGAATCGCTCCATCATATGTGCCTCAAGAGTCTTCACTGTTTTACCGCGGGCCTCCACCTCACCAATCAGGGGATACGTAAACTTGCCGTCTAACCGGATCCTTACGCTAGTTAACGAAAGATCATCATGCCTATAGACTTTTATAGTTAAAATATCACCCGGGCCAAGGGTAAATTCAGGCTCCCTCTCCAACGCCTGCGTTGCATGAGAAATATTGTCCTCCTGCCCTCCTTCAGATTTGAACACCCCTGTTGACTTTGAACAGTTTAAAAGCAAAAAAACAGAAACAACCAACAATGATATTTTTAGTATATACTCTATAGTTTTCTTCATAATCCAGCCCCCACAAGTAGTTTTGCCAACGCTGTACGTTATCATAAAAAAAGCTTTTTAGGCAAGCTCTGTTGTTATGTTTTTTTATTGATAACAGAACAAGTGCTGGAAAATTTAAATATTTTCTTCCGGTTTAGTTCTATTCCGTAAGCAGAGATTATAGCGTTGTGCCGGTCAATCGCCTCTGTACTTAAAATGTTTGCAAAAACAAGATAATAATCCTCCGACCGTATTAAGTTTCCGTCAAATGGGGCTATAGAGCCAAAGAATACCTCACCGCTTTCCTCAGTGTAGTAAGACAGAATAATCCTTTTGCCTTCTACCGGAGTCTTTATATTTCCTGAAATATAAAGTTTCTCTCCCGGCAACTCCTTACATTCCGTGAAAAAACCGTATGAAGGTTTATTATCAGCAATTAAAGTTAATTCACCGAGGCGGGGAATTTGAATATTCAGAACCCTCATTTGGGTTAAGTATTCAACCTTTTTTAACAATTTTTTACCGTCAGGGTAAAGTGCTCTGAGTGTTCTTTCTGTTGCGTAAATATTACTGAGTTCAAGCGAGGCTCTGGCTGTTTCACGGCTGGAGCAGTTTGATCTCATCGAATCTATGGAATTGTCATACATTCGGTAATACAGGAGGCTAAAGAGAAAAAACGCCGGCAACAACACAGGAATTTTAGTTTTATTGCCGCTCTTAGCAATATACATTGAAAGTAAAATTACAGATGATATTATAAAATAGGCGGAAACCGTCATGTACCTGCTGGCGGTTGTATATATTACCCCTGCTCTGTTAACTGAGATCAGGGTAATTGTTGCTGCTGCATAACAGGCTGTAACCAGCCACGGATAATATCTTCTCAGGTTATCTTTTAGTTCCGGTATGATTTTGTAAACAACCGTTGTAAATAAACTAAAAAACACTAATCCGCACAGGAGTGAATGTTTGAGATTATCTTTTATCAAAGGGCCGCCGATACCGGAAAAAAAAGCTTTAATAATCTCAACCAAATCCCATTTGCCTCTGGATACAATGTGATGCTCATAGCCAAGAAAAAACACTGAAACACAAGCAAAGGCCAATATAATATAAACACCTATGTACCTTCTTTCCGTCTTAACAGTGTTACTTTTAAAGAGCTCATTAAAGGGAAAAAGAAACAGCCACAGAAGTAATCCGTTTGCAAAAGAAAAGGTTCCAACAAACGAGAAAATGGAATTTAATATTACTTTGCGTTTTAATGAAAAACCTGAAGTGTTGACAACAAGGCCTGCGCAGAGTAACAGGGGTGTTATATAAAAAACGAACTGCATCCCCCAAAGCCAGTTTTCATCTGCAACCGGAGAGAACACCATCAAGTTAACGAAAAAAACATTAACATATGCAATGACCGTATTTTTAAACGACCGTTGTATCAACACATAAATACAAATTGATGTCAAAAGAGCAAGGAAAACGCTCAGATACATAAAAATCCTCATATCGAGTCCGGTTAAAAGACCGGCAAATAAAAAAACCAATTTGGGGAAAAACATCCTGCTGTCAGTATGTTGTTGAAACAGGAAAGCAAAGAGATTTCCATTGTAGAAGGCGTCAAAGACCCCTGTAATATCCCATTCATCCCAGAAAGGGATATTGACCTGAAATCTGAAAACAAGGTAAAGAAGCAGGAAAAGGGGTGAATAAAGCAGAGTCAACAACGGTAACTTAAAGAAAAATATATTCAACTTCCACTTAATCATAGTTTGAGCACCCTTATAAAAGAAAGCATTTTAAGCCATCTCCGTCATGTTTTCTTGTTGTACACAGAACATGTATTTGAAAAATTAAATGTTGTCTTCTTGGTCAGGTCAATTCCGTAGGCTGAAATTATGATGTTTTGCTCCGGCAGATTGTCTGCTTTTAAAAAGTTAGCAAAACTCATATAATAATCCCGTCCCTGTATTAAATTATCGTCAAAAGGGGCAATAAAATCAAAGAGTTTCTCCCGCTCACCGGCAGTCCTGTAAGATAAAAGAATTCTTTTACCTTTTACTGGATTTCTCATCCGTCCTGAAATATATAATTCACTTCCTGGTAATGCCTCACAGTGTGTAAAAGAACCGTATGCAAGGTTATCAGGAGGCAGCAATTCACCGGGACTTGGAATCTGAATGCTTAGAACCTTCATTTCCGTCAGACTTTTCACCCTTTTAAAAAGGTGGCCGCTTTCAGGATAAAGCAGACTGAGTCCTTTCTCACTTCTGAAAACATTACTGACCTCAAGGGCTGCCTTAGCAGTTTCACGTATAAAACTCCTTCCCTTTATATATTCAACTGAACCGGTATAAGTGTGGTAATACAGGATGGAAAAGAGTAAAAACACCAATACCGTTACGGTGATTTTAACTTTATTGCTTTTCTTTAACATATACAATGAAAACAAGATGATTGTTGATATTGTGAAATAGCAGGAAACCGTAGTATATCTGCTGCCGGTTGCCGGCGTAACTCCTATTCTGTTAAATGAAATTAAGATTATTGCCAATGCTGAGTAACAGGCTGTAACTAACCACGGATAATATTTATTAAAGTTATCTTTTAAATCCGCCATGCTTTTGTATATAACCGCAGCAAGTAAAATAAAAATCACTATTCCTGCAATCAGTGAGTATTCGGTTTTATCCTGCATCAGAGGCCCCCCTATACCTGAAAAAAACCCCTTAACAACTAAAAGAAAACTCCAGCTGCCCGCCTTAGGTGCAACGTATCGCTCGTAGCCGAAAAAGAATATGGAGACGGAAACAAAGGCTGATAAAATATAACCCCATATGTACTTTCTTGGTGGTTTTTCAGCATCAGATTTTAAAAAATCGTTGAACGGAAAAATAAAAAACCATAAGAATAGTCCGTTTGCAAAAGAAAATGTTCCGACAAAAGAGAAAAAGGAATTGAATATTACCTTGTACTTAAAAGAGAAACCGGAAGTGTTGACAACAAGGCCTGCACAAAGTAACAGGGGTGTTATATAAACCACAAACTGCATTCCCCAAAACCAGTTTTCTGCCGCAGCCGGAGAGAACAGCATCAGATTAACAAAGAAAACAAGTATATACATAAAAACCATAGTGTCGCAGCAACGCAGTATTAATTTGTAAATACACAGGGAAGTTAAAAAAGCGAGGAAGACACTGAGATACATGAAAACTCTAACATCGAGTCCGTTTATAAGACCGATAAGTAAAAAAATCAATTTCGGGAAAAACATTCTGCTGTCAGTATGTTGTTGAAATAGGAAACCTGGAAGGTTCCCATTGTGGAAGGCGTCAAAAACCTGCGAAATATCCCATTCATCCCAAAAAGGGATATTAACCTGAAATCTGTATATAAGGTAAAGGAGAGGAAAAACAGGAGACCATACTAAAAGCAGTAAGAATAACTTAAAAAAAAATACTTTTAACTTTTGCTCAGACATAACAGTATCACGAAAACACCCTCTCCCTCATTGGTAAAAACACGAAAAACAACCCTGTCGGCCGCATAAAGCCCCATCTTAAAAAGCAAATTCTTAAATCTGTATGCGTCTTAGAAAGCTAAAACGAAAAAGCCTAATCAAGTTTTATTACATTTGTAGCTTTTTGGCCTCTTTCTTCATCAACGAGATCAAAGGAGACCTTTTGTCCCTCTCTCAGCGTCTTAAATCCATTTCCCTGGATTGATGAAAAATGTACAAAAACATCGCCACCGTCTTCTTTTTGAATAAACCCATATCCCTTGGCCTCATTGAACCATTTAACCTTACCTGTCTGTGACATCCTTAAAGATACCTCCATATTTTTAATCGCCCCAAAAGGACTGCAACAATGTTGTTATACTAATTCATCCCGTTTTAAGTCAAGATTTTTTTCTTTTGATTGTTTTTAATAAACTTTTTATCATACTGTGGGTTTATTATCTTCCGACAGTACAATTATCCGTGGTTCATAATTTTTTGGTATCTCATCCTCAGCAACATAACTAAAGCTGAAAATGATTATCCTGTCCCCGACAACACCCCTTCTGGCTGCAGCTCCGTTTAAACATACCTCTCCGGAGCCTCTCTTGCCGGCAATCAGATATGTCTCAAATCTTTCACCGTTGTTTATGTTGCTTATTAACACCTTCTCATACTGATTCATTCCAGCTAAGTCCATAAGGTCCTCATCGACAGTGAGGCTTCCGGAGTAAAGCAAGTTAGCCTCTGTAACCCGGGCCATATGGAGTTTCGCCCTTAACATGCATCTGTACATCTTAATACTTACCTCTTTTTTAGATTCTTTACAGCTTCAACCGCTCTCTTTCTACACTTATCATACCAAATATCACCATGGTAATGCAAAAAATAATTGCGGCTCAGCATGAAATATATAGCGAAAACCATAATTCCGTTCATTATTTTTAGTGGTTGAGATTGCCCTCCTCTGAAGGGGATTCCCCTGGTCGCTATCGCTCATGGCAATGACGAATAAAAAAACACAGTAAAAAAAGCTACATGCCGTCATTGCGAACCCCCGCAGGGGGTGTGGCAATCTCTTCTTTAATAAATTCAATAAGAACATACTTTTGCTTTTTGCTATAATTCAGGAAACTAATGAACCCTATTACCAAGTTGCAGTCAATCGTCTAATACCAAGTTTTACTTTTGCAGGGAATTTTTTTGTAAATCAGCCGGAACAAACCACTGTGGCTGATTGTATCCAATGCCGATAGCGGTAGGCTTGATGCCCTTAAAGCGGCTGCTTACGACAGGAAGCGCATCCGGCACATATAAAAACACGTAAGGGACGTCCTCTGCTAATATCTCGTGCAGTCTGTGATAGGCCCTTTTTCGTTTTTCTTTATCGAAAGCTCTCCTGCCCTCCTCTAAGAGAGCATCAACCTCCTTATTGTTGTATCCTATAAAGTTAAACTCCTTCTCCTTTGTTTTACTTGAATGCCATATATCATACTGGTCGGCGTCAAGCCCTATTGACCATCCGAGCACAATTGCCTCAAAACGCCTCTTATCCACAAATTCATTTATAAAAGTACTCCACTCAAGGGCACGTATATTGACCTTTATGCCAACCTGCTTAAGGCGATACTGAATTATCGTGGCTGTCTTTGTCCTAAGAGAATTTCCCATATTTGTTATAATTGTAAACTCAAAGCGGTTTCCGTCTTTTCTAAGCACTCCGTCTCTGTCCTTTTCCATCCATCCCGCCTCACGGAGTAGTGAACGGGCTTTTGCCGGATTAAAGTCATATTTTTTTACATTTGGATTATAAGGCCATGTGTTTGGTACATATGGTCCGGTTGAGGGGCTGCCAAGGCCAAAAAGCACCGCATCCACTATCTCTCCCTTGTCTATTGCATGGGATATTGCCTGGCGCACTCGCTTGTCCTGAAAAAACGGATGCTTCAGATTAAACCCCATAAACGTATAATTAAATACCGGATAGCGGAATTTTTGAAATTTTTCTTTAAAGAGCGCTGTATCGGTTTGTCTTTTATACTGGATAGGAGTAAGTCCCATAAAATCAATACTACCTGTTTTAAGTTCCAAAAACATTGTTGACTGGTCCGGGATTATCCTGTAAACGTATTTGTCAATATATGGTCTGCCCTCAAAATAATCATGATTTGATTTCAGCTCAACCCGCTCCCCTGCTATCCACTTATCCAGCACATAGGGACCCATCCCGACCGGAGACCTGCGAAAGGTATCCTTTAAAATATCCTTACCATCCAGCAAATGCTTTGGTAACACAACCAGTGCTCCCCAACTGCTCAGGGCAGGCGCAAAGGGTTTTTCGTATGTAACTCTGAAGGTATGCTTATCGAGCACTTCAGCCTGCTTAACCTGTAAAAAGTCCTCCTTATAGGCTGAGGGAGTTTTTTCGTCAATAATTGTCTTATACCCAAACATAACGTCATCGGCGGTAAACTCAACACCGTCTGTCCACCTGACTCCCCTTCTGAGGTGAAACGTGATTACAAGGCCGTCTGTGGAGACATCCCAGCTTTCAGCCAGATCCCCCGTCAACTGTAAATCGGGAGCATACTTAACAAGTCCGCTAAATATATGCCCTGCCACGGCATGTGAGGCGCTGTCACCGGCAAGCATCGGAATTAAAACGCTTGGCTCACCTATTGCGCCCTCTACTATAGTATCGCCATAGGCGGGCTCAAAGACCTCTGTTACGTTATCTGTTTTCCGGCTTAACTGCTCCGCTCCACCGCTTTCACATCCGCAGATTGCAAGTGAACACAACAGAACACTTAATATGATTTTATTCATGCTGCTATTTTACTACTTTTTGTATTGTTAATATAATGTATTGTGTCATTGACACAAGAAAAAGTATCAGAACAGCCGGGGCTACCGTTTTATATAACTTTATAACGTCTGCCTTAAAATACTCCCGTGTCACCACAAAACACACATGCACGGGAGAGAGCAGCACCCCTGCATATCCCGCCATAAAGGCAAATGAAAAAGCATACGGGCTAATCCCCGGCAGATGAAGCAGCAGTGGAAATGTACTTCCCACAAAGGCAAGTGTAAAGCCCGTCAGAAACCCGGCTATAAAAGGCAGCAGCACAAGCAGCGGCGTAAGGGGTATCCCCTGAGATGTAAAGTAGTTGCTTAGGTTTATGACTGCCCCTGAGTTTTGAAGCGTCTCCTTAAATAACATAACCCCAAGTATTAAGACTATAACATCCGGCTTAAAACCATACTTCAGAACTTCATAGATTTCCATGAGTCCATATCTGTAAACGATTAATAACAAAAAAACCGTTACAACCATTGCGCTGTGGAGTTTCACTTTAAAAACTATTACAATAAAAAGCAACAACACTATCGGGATAAAACTCCTTGTTGCACGCCATGGGCCGATATTTCCCGTCTGTTTTTTGTCAAAAGAACCGCTTATTCCTTTCATTCCAAACACGAAACCAATAACAAGCATAGAGAGTGAAGAGGTAAGGTTGAGTAGTATGAACTGCCTAAGCCCTATTTCCGTTATAATGCTTGCAAGTAAAACACCGGGATAAAGAGGAAGCATTATTTCCCACGGATGTCTAAACCAGTAGTTTGTGAAGGCTTTATCCTCTTTTGAAAGATTAAGTCCATGGGCGGACTCTTCCACCATAGGGCAGGAAAAATAGGCCCCTCCGATTGAGGGAAGCATCCCGATAAGTAACGGCATTGAAATTATTACAAACTTCTTTTTCCTTAGCAGCCCCTTTACTGAGGCCATCATTTCCTTAAGCACATCTCGTTCGCGCAGTATTTTCTCAACCATGCGGATAAAAGTAAGGGCTATCATAAGTGCCATGGTGTCTTTTGATACTATCGCAGTATAGGTGGTATTTAGAATTTTTTCAGGTACCATCAGATACTCCAAAAACAGAATAACCGACGCTATAATCAGCACAAAACCGATTTCCAGTTTTTTTCTGAGCAGAAAGACCATCACCATAAAGACAACCAGTATTTTAACAATATCAGACATAGGGGTTGTCTCCGCAGCTTTTTTTCAAAATATCCTCAACGGCAATCAATGCTTCAGCTCTGTTGGAAACACCTCCGGTAAGAGCCATCACCTGCACCTGCCTGATTATCCTGCTAAACAGTGGAGATGGTTTTAATCCAAAAGTCTCCATGAGGTCATAACCTGTTATAAAATGTCCGTCTCTGAGCCGTGGTAAAAACGTTTCCTTATAGAAGGTAAGCAGGTTTTTGCAAAATAAATTAAACCCGCAGGTATCTCCGGCATTTAAGGTGACCTCCGCCTGAGTCAAGACTAAAGAAGCAATGAAATCATCTCCTGTATCCAGCAGGAATTTTACAACCACATCTGTGTTCATCGCAGACTTAAAAACATCAAAAGCACAGCTGTGATTTTTAAGAATTTTATACACGAAGCCTGCCTCGTCTGAGGATGTTTTTAGACGCATACATATCTCTGAAGCTGCATCCGCGGTAATCTGAGAGGCATAAAATAAAGCTGATAGTTTAAGAAACGGCAATCTGTAAGATACACTATTAAAATAGGAGTCCAATTCAGCCATAAACTTTGTATAGAAGCCGCCGTTTATAATTGTTTCCACCTGACGATATAGTGCTGCAGCTTTTGACAGATCAACAGTTTTGCTTTTCATTTCAGGAAATATTTCGGTAAGCAGACTGCATTGATTCATAAAGTCAACGGCCCCTGAAGATTTCTCCTGTGCAGCCGTCTCCTTAAGTTCAAACATCACCCTTTCAGCCGGCACGTTACCGATAAGTTTTTTTAACGACACAATACCCTGAACCGTTTGCTCCTCTATCATAAAATCCAACTCAGCCATAAACCTGAAAGCCCTGAGCATTCTGAGCGGGTCATCTTTAAAGTTTTTGAGTGACACCATTTTTATTAAACCGATTTTCAGGTCATTATAGCCGCCTGTTACGTCAACCATGGATTCAATCCCGTTGTTAAGCGGAAAGGCCAGTGCATTTATTGTAAAATCTCTCTGCAACAGGTCATCCTCAATGGTTTCGCCTCTGAAGGAGGTAAAATCAAAGTAATACCTGCCCTTAACGACACGTGCCGTTTTAAACTTATCGTTGAGTTTAACAAAAGAGCCGCTGATTTTATCGGCAAAACCTTTAGCCTCTTTATAAGGGTTCTCTCCGGGCAGGGCTATGTCAATATCTCTCAGCTCCCTGCCTATCAGAATATCCCTCACTGTGCCGCCCACAACATAAACATCCTGCCTGCCGGAAAGGGTTTCCCTTAACGCATCATACAAAGTGCACAACCCGCTATTTCTTATATCCATGCTCATAAGTTGCTATCAACGGGTATTATAACAGAAAACACCTGTATAGTTTGAACACCACAACTCCCCTGTTTACAGCAGCATTTAAGATTATTTGTAAGCCTTCCGATAAATTTTTGCCGGTATTTGATGCATAAAGGCCTCGAGTCTTGTCATTTGGTTACCTCCCTGCTGTTGTTCATAGATTAGTGTCAGGAGGGGGATATTACCGTAATCCTTCCGCATTCGCTGTAAAACGCTTGTCAGCACATTACCAAAGGAGCAGTTTAATGTGATTACATTAATAATCCCCCTGGCGCCGTGTTCAATCATGTCTATGACACTTCCAAGGGGCGAGATTACACCACTGGAGAGCGTGGTGCTTAAATATTTAGAGGTCTTTTCGAACACCTCAGCAGGAGTCATGTCGAAATTATTCAAAATATCATCCTCAAATATACTGCGAACCTTCTGTGCCTGATACTGCAATTCCAGATTCACCAGCAGATATCTGATCAACTTCATATATTCAAGGCGCTTGCTGTATCTCTCTATATTTTTCGCCATGAATATAGGAACAATATCCACAAGGGTGGGCGGCACGAAAATGATTCCGTCCAGTTCCTCTATTCGCCGGTACAGATCGTTATTTGCGAAGGGATTGATCCTGGTGTAGTAGTCCCCGGTAAGGGCCACGGCTTTTTTAGGTATTGCTCTGTCCACTGTCACACCGTTAAAAACGGAAAGAGCGTACTCAATCCCCCTGATTGTCTCACCGCGCTCTATGCCATTGCATATGTGATTTCTTGCGATTTTAAAGGCGAAGTCGGCTGTTCCTTTTTCGATTTCATATGGACGCGACTCGTGGAGCTTCTGGAGTATCCTGTCAATGGCGGCCATGCCGATATAGATTGTATCCAATATCTTCATCCTCTGAAGCATTGAGATGTTTTCCCCGAAAAGCTGCTCAAAGGTTCCTATAACTGGAAGTGTATATGGAAGGTATTTTAGACCTTCGTAAATGGTGTTTTGACCATACAATCCCAGTTTGCAGTCCCCGGCCATAAACATAAAAAAAGCAGTCCCCTTCTCTCCGAAAGAACCACTTTCCAGCAGGTGAAAATAATCTCCCAAAAGAGTGATAAATGGCATACACTCGCCTGCTATAGAGTGGCGGCGTCCAAACTCCAGAATGGTTCCATCAGGGGGTGGAAGCACTACGGCGTCGGTCCCGTTGTATCTTAAGGCCGATGCAAGAATATGGGCGTGTTCTGAAAAGTGGGGAATATAGACTTTTTTAGGCCTGGGTGGGTCTGAAATAATGTTTGGGCCATCTTTAAGGAAGCCTGAGTTGTCCTTTAGATGCTGACATGACCGTCTATACTCCATTACCTCGTTGTGAAAGGCCTCTATGCGTGTAACAACGCCTGCGTCTGCGGTTTGTTCGTCAATTTCGAGAACCAATAGCGGTTTGTTGGTAAAGACGTTACTTATGTACCTGAAGCTCGATGCATCCGGACCGCAGCCGTAGTTTGTCAGAATAATGGGAAAGAGGCGTGGGTCGTTCCTTATCAGCTTTGCAATATTGAGCATCAACCGGTTGTAGTGCCATGGCACATTAGGGGTAATTTCGGAGGAGGGCTCCGGTGTCGGCTCTATAAGGTCGGCAGGGATTGCCTCCATCCCGATGTTTGCCATCTTACGGAAGAGGTTCATATTTAATTCCGGATCATACAGGCTGTAGGGTTTGCCGAAAATAACATAGATAGTATCGTTGCCGCCATAAGCGTTAAGGAACCCTCTCCCCAGGGTGTAACGCGCTTCTTTATATTTTTTAAAATCCTCTACCGCTTTCTGAAAGTAGTCGGTCAGTCTGACACCCTTGATGTAAGGTTTGATTGCCATATCGAGAAAGGATTTCTTAGGTAGCAGCTCACTTGCCAGAGATGTCAGATTCCTCTCGTATCCATCTATGTCAGTGTTGTTGGACAGTGTCTGGGTTACAACTCCGGTGCTGAAGGCTGTTCTGATAAACTCAGGTACGCTTTGCAGATAGGGACAGTGGATAATGGATGTATCAAGTGTTTCCCATGACGGGATATTTACATGCCCGGGCACGAATATGGTGTTGCAGCCTCTATCCTTAAGTTCCAGCACATGTCCGTGATAAACTTTCATGGGCAGACATGTCTCTACAGTGACATATGGCATCCCTCGTTCTATAAGGGAGCGGGTCGAAGGTCCGGATATTATGACCTGAAACCCTGCCCTTGTGAAGAAGCTGTTCCAAAGTGGGAAGTATTCATAAAACAGCAGTCCACGGGGAAAGCCGATAGAACCCTCAGGTTTTTCAGGGCATGAAATTGAAAGATTATTGAAAAGTTTGTTTAGACTTTCTATCAATTCAAGCGTGGCAGTTCCGGGTCTGCACCTCTGAGGGCTTGACGGAGAGCCACCCACTGAGGACATTCCAATATCATACACGATTGAGTCATATCTGCCGCAGATACCCCCGCAATGGATAAGGGATTGATTGATTTGCATCTGTTGTATATTGCAGCGGTTAGTGCATCCGTTACATTGAAAGCTCTTTTTGAGGCGGATATCTTCAACTGAGTCAAGTTGAAATCGTGTTGATACATATTCATGACGTTCCATGGCACTAAGGGTCATAAGGGCAACACCCATGGCGCCTGTGACCTTATGATAGGGTGGCACACAGACTCTTTTTTTGAGTAAGTGCTCAAAGGCTATTCTGACCGCCTCGTTTGAGGCCACACCACCCTGAAAGCAGATCATCTCTCCAAATGCACGGTGCATAGCAACCCGGTCAGTGAAGTTACCTGCAACCGCATAGCTAAGACCTGCAAGCAGGTCATTAATCGAATATCCCTTTTGTATGTAATAGACCAGATCGCTTCCCATAAAAACAGTACACTTGTTACCCAGGCTGACAGGTCTTACCGATGCAAGAGCCAACGCAGAGAAGTCACGTTCTATGTTGATATGCAGACGGTCCGCCTGTTCCTGTAGAAAAGACCCTGTGCCTGCGGCGCATACCCTGTTCATCAGGAAGTCTGTGTGACCGTCCTTGTTCATTGTGATAAACTTTGAGTCCTGGCCTCCAATTTCGATAATTGTATCGCACTTAGGAACAAGTCGCCTGGTTCCACAGACCTGAGCTGATATCTCGTTCTTTACAATATCGGCTCCTGTCACCTTTGCAGCCAGGTAACGTCCGCTTCCTGTAACCCCTGCCCCCAGTATCCCGGACTTTCCGTATTCACTATCTTTAAAATCCCTGAGCAGATGCTTTAATGTTCCCAGGATATCACCTGATGAGTAGCGGTAGTCATGATATAGTACAGAGCCGTTTCCATCAATGGCAACCAACTTTTCACTTACCGAGCCGATATCCATCCCAAGAAAAAGACCACGGCTTGTAGATTTCACCCAATGGGAAAAAGGAACGTTGGAATCTGTCTTATAAAACGATACCTTTGCATCATTTTGACTGGTATTATTTCCCGTAATTTTTTGTCTCAAAGGAAGAGGTGGCCTGTTGATGGAGTCCGGCGAATCAATATGGCGGGGGACGGACAACATCCCGATGAGATGTTGAAATGTATGAGAGGGATATGGCCTTGAGTCTTCCAGCGCAAACAAAGCAGCGCCGAAGGAGCCCATTGTTTTATAGTATTCCGGGACGATTATTTCCTTTTCATCCAGATGCAGGAGGTCGCAAAAGGCCTTTTTCATGGCCTCGTTTGAGGCCACACCGCCCTGAAAGGAGACAGGCGGAGACAATTGCCTGCTGCGGAGCAGGTTACTGATGTAATTACGGGCCATGGAATAGGCCAGGCCTAGGAGGATATCGGATAAAGGGGCACCTTTTTGCTGCAAATGGATCATATCGGTCTTTGCAAAGACAGCGCAACGCCCTGCTATACGTGACGGAGAGTCTGACATAAGGGCGATACGGGCGAAGTCCTGTATGTCAATGCCGAGCCTGCACGCCTGCTCGTCAAGAAATGCCCCTGTTCCGGCGGCGCATAACTCGTTCATAGTAAAATCCCTGACAGCGGTTTGAGCAAGGGATTTGTTCTCTTGATCCAGAAGTATTAGTTTGCTGTCCTGTCCCCCGATTTCAATAATCGCATTTACATCCGGATGCAGGGCCTTTGTCCCCGCTGCATGGCATATTATTTCATTTTCCACTCCTGCGTGAAGGTATTGTTTAACAATATTTTTGCCGGATCCAGTTCCATAGATACCGGATATCTCCATATCAGGATACATCTTCCCGTATCCTTCCAACATACCTCGCAGGACTTCAATTGGCCGGCATTGCGACCTCTCATAGACGCTCTCCAGTATTTGGCGATTGCAGTCGATAAGAGTGCACTTAACACTGATGGAACCTATATCTATGCCTAAATAAAACAGTTGTTTATCCACAAACCACCTGTCAAATAAAGCCACTCTGTTAAACAAATGGACGCATTGGAAACATAATCTACCACCTATATTTTACAATAAAAATAGTACGGTTATTTATTTATTTTTATTCGTTACAATTTGAAAGAATAAAATGAAATAAACTGTGGTTTCTACATGTAAGCGGACACTTTTATTTTGCTCAATTAGGACATTTTTACTTTGCTAAGGCAATTTTTTCAGGGGAATTGACACATAATAATTTTATATGATACCTTAGGTGTCAGGTAAAACAAAAGCCGGTGTGGTGGAATTGGCAGACGCGACGGACTCAAAATCCGTTGGGAGCAATCTCGTGGGGGTTCGACTCCCCCCACCGGCAGTTAGTAAGACCTTGATAATAAAGAATATACCACAGTGATTTTGTCACCAACGATTTTTTTAAAATCCCTTGCTAATTGAATTCCGAACTTATTATAAGGTTCCCAATCGAACTCATTGAAGGAAACCATCATATCTATATCCCAGTATTTATTATCCAACCTTCAAATCTATCTATTAATTCTTGTGGAATATTAAAAGACTCAAGAGCTGGAGCACAACCCTTATTGTCACAAATGCCGGATTCATCATAGCCTAGGTGAAACTATTATATAATCTATATCGTCAACATCCGAACTCCATAATTTAATATCGTTATCACTCATAATAACCTCAGCAAATAAATTATCCAGGTATCAATTTCTTTATAAACCGCTCTGTGGCTTTAAAATATTCTTTAACGGCGTTAGCCTCGTTTATCAATCCTCTGTAATAACCGGCAATATGAAGGCCGTCATAAAGATAATCAAATTCCCTCATCAGCTTACCGTTGTTTACGGATAACTCCTTTCTTAAAACTTCCCTGTAAGCCTCTACTGACTTAGGAAGCTTCTTTTTAAGCAGCCCCCTCTTAATTAAAGCCTCGTCTATGGCCTCCAGTAGCGCTAAATAGGCCGTGCTGAACGCTTCTCTTACAGGCTTGATGTCTGTATAAAAGTTATCCTCTATCGGCGATTGGCTTAATAATTCCCGTGCATTGGCCAAATACCTTAAGGCCTCTCCTGGTGTATGTGTTTTTGCTCGACGTGCCATATCAATTACTCCTGAAATCTCAGTTTCTTTTACTTTGCTCTATGAATGTATCTATGTCTTTTTTATCAAAAAGAGTTCGCTTACCAATTTTGACAGTTTTTAATACATCTTTTTTCATCAGATTATACAGTGTTGCTCTGCTTATTCTCAGGTATTCTGACGCTTCTTTAATATTTAATAAATTAATAGCCATATAAACATTATAAACCGTCTACCACAACATGTCAATATCCAATTGTGTCTATGGTACTTTATTAATTTATTGACATTTAGAGTAATTAATAGCATAATAGATTACATTATAGCATTATATATGATACAAGAATCTGGAGGTAAAATGTCAGGTAACCAAACAACAGAAACACAGGAAAAGGCTTTAGTACCTGTGGACATCAGGTATGAGGAATTTAACGGGCAGCCTATCAGGATTGCTATGTAAGCGTCAAGTAAACCCCATCTTCTAAAAAATAAATAGAGTTGTCATACTTGTGGGAAAAAAGAGGGGGCACAGTATGGCAAACATAATCCTTATCAGAATTTCACGCTTTACCTTTTTCCTAAAAAATGGATAAAATATTAATATGGATGAAACACCTACAGCTCCAGAAATAGTGCATATCAATGAGATGTGGCCTGTGGTGGAGGGATGAATCTCATTTAGAGGCTCTTGAGGCAATAAAGTCGTAGGGGAAGATAAAGTACTACGGCAAATCCCACAACAACATATGACAAAACATTATACTAAACCAACAAAGCATTGCAATGAAGGGGTCAAGGGGGCTAGCTCCCTTGCGCAGAGGGTTGTAGGGAGAGGCGGCGCCTCTCCCTACTCTCACTCCTCCCTTATAATGGCTTTGTATGGGGAGATTGATTATGACGGGCGTGTTCAGAGGGTGGCGTCGTCACTGGGTGAGTTGTTTGATGTTACGGTGTATTCGATTGATTCAAGGAGAGGGTACAAGAATGATTCATTTCGGTCTGAGCCGATAGGGCTCCCGCCGTTTCGTAAGGGGATTAAAATTCTGAGGTTTTTTTATTTTTGGATTACATTTATATTGCGTGCCATGAGGGTAAACCCGGCGATAATCTATGCTAACGACTCTAATGTGGCGATTCCTTGTTTTATAGCAAGTGTGTTGACCCGCAGTAAGTTTGTTTATGACGCCCATGAGTTGTTTATTCCGGATGAGGGTTCTGTGTTTTCGTTGAGGGAGGAGTTTTATTACCGGCTTGAGTGGGCGGTAGTGAGGTGGGCAAAGCTCGTAATAGCAGCAAACAGGGAGAGGGCTGAGATAATGAAAGCCCACTATAAGTTAAAGTCGTTGCCGCTTGTGATACCCAACATTCCACCCATGCCGGCCTCTACTATAAGTGTGGATGAGTTATATGAGAAGTATCCTGTATTAAAAAGGCAAAGTCCGCATAAAATACGCCTTGTCTATCAAGGGGATATAAACTATGACAGGGGGCTCAGGGTTTTGTATGATGCTATGAAATTACTTGACGATACTTTTGAGCTATTGTTTGTAGGAGGTGGGATTTCACTTGAGGGTATGAAAGCTCAGGCAATAGCCGATGGGTTAGATGGCAGGGTGTTTTTTTCCGGGCGTGTTCCCAGAGACCATCTTTTTGATATTTTGCAAACGTGTGATATTGGAGTTGTAATTTACATATCATCAAGCAAAGTGTTTCTGTACTGTGCTCCGAATAAGATTTATGAATACATTCAGGCGGGACTTCCTGTTTTAGCTACTTGTCAGCCGCCGCTGAAAGCACTTGTTGATACATTTAATGTTGGGCGTATGGTGGGATGTAAAGACAGTGCGGTTACTCTTTCCCCTGAGGAGTTTGCTGATGAAATCAGAGCGTTTCCAGCTCTCTATGACACTTATAAGGGCAACCTCGGTAAATTTCTGTCAGCTAACAGGTGGGAAGATATAAAGGCTGAACTACTTAATGCTTTCCGTAATTTTTGATACCCAGTTGCAGTCATTCGATTAACTTTGTTGGCTTCGTCTAAAGCTCCTTGACGTCTCCCCTAAAGGGGAATCCCCTGTAAGGGGAGGTCGCTTTCTCCTTGCCGCCTCGTTACTCTTTTGACTGCTACTTGGTATGAGATGTTCAAGATATCAATATTCATAAGGTCAAAATGATACAGCTTGGTATCAGCCTGTGGATACATCTCCAGCTCCGTTTACATCAAAACTTATCATAAACTCAACACCATCGGCAATGTTCTTAACTTGCAAGGTGCCGCCCATATTTGTCTCTATTATAGTTTTAGACATATAAAGCCCTATGCCGGTGCCTTCCTTTTCTTTCGTTGTGAAATAAGGTTCAAATATTTTATCTATAATGTCATCTGGAATTCCTCCGCCATTGTCTATTATCGAAACTGTGACTTTGGATTTGTCTTCATTATTGTTGATACTAATTTCAATATTTCCTTTTATCTCAGGGATATTTTTCTTTCTTGAAACAATCGCATCCCTTGAGTTATTTAGAATATTAAGGATCACTTGTTTTAACTCATTAGGATAGCCTTTAACAGGCAGTATTTGATATTTATCTGCCTTTACAGAAACATCTATATTACTTTTACTAAAAACACTTATAAACATCGAGAGTAGTTCTTCTATAGCCGTTTTTACATCAAACAGCACTTTCTTCTTTGAGGGTATAAAGAAGTTTCTGAAATCATCGATGGTTTTTGCCATAAAATCTATTTGATGCATTGTAGAATCTACTAAATTTCCAATGTATTTATCGTTAACCTCACCATAGGCATAACTATCTTGTAAATCTTGTACTTTTAATCCAACAGCGTTAATCGGTTGCTTCCATTGGTGGGCTATTAATCCTATCATCTCTCCCATAGAAGCCATTTTGGATTGCTGGATTAGCATTTGCTCATGTACTCTTCTTTTTTCGGTTTCTACTGCTACCATTGTCTCAAGGTTTTTGTTTAATTCTCTTAGTTGGGTTTCCATTTTCTTACGTTCGGTGATGTCAAGATTGGATCCCCTGAGTTTCACTACCTTACCGAGAGCGTCAAGAACAGGCTCACAGATAGTGTTGACAATTCGTTCAGTTTTATCAGGATGAATAATGCGTATCTCTAAATCATAGGGCTTGCCAAGTTCAACTGCCTCACTTACCGCATCATCAAAACGTCGGTAATCATCAGGATGGATATATTTTATGTGTTCAGAATAGTGTGGAGCGCCTTGTTTGGGATCCAGCCCCCAGATATTAAACATTTCTAATGACCACTGCGGTTGCCGGCTCATCGGATCATATGTCCAGGTACCAAAGTGTGCCTTACTTTGTGCCTCTATTACATCAAGTTGGCTTGCTTTAAGGTCATCGGACAACTGTTTTTCATTTGTTATATCTTTAACTATGTTGAGATTAAACAACGGTTGATTTGCGCCTAGTGAAAAAGGAACACATGTCAGACTTACCCATACCACTTTAGCGTCCTTGAGAATATACCGTTTCTCCATGTTATAAACCGATATATCACCATTGTATAGTTGTCTAAGCCCATCGAGTTGTTGTTGAATATCATCTGGATGGGTAATGTCTCGAAACGTGAAGTTAACAATCTCATCATGAGAATAACCGATGATATTGCAGTACGCCTTATTAACCTGAACAAATTTGCCGGTATTTATCTCAGTAATAGCAATCCCTATCGGCGTTTCATTAAAGATAACCCTAAATCTCTGCTCACTTTCCGATAATCTCTGCTCTATATGTTTTCTCTCTATTGCCACCGAGTATATGGACGCCAATCGTTCGATTATTGACAAATCCCTTTCCGTATAATCCCTTCTGGAATTTGCCAGGGCTATTTGCCCGATTATCTTGCCTCTCGATTTTACAGGAACCGACAAGAAGTTCTTTATCTCAACGTGTCCTGCCGGGGTACAACCCTTATATGAAATATGTTCCTTCGGTGCGTTGGTGAAAAAACCCTCTCCTGTATTTAGTGAATGTCCCCACAAGGCATTATATCCGTTCGGTCCTTTGGGAAATATGGCAGTTTGTTGTTCCTTTGCAACTTTACATTGCTTGTCCACCATGTCAGTAAGATTGACGGCCATGTTATCATCGTTTTCACATATCAACGATGCGTATCCATGCTCGCTCTCAGTAAGTAATAGCGATTCGTCGTGTACTATTTTTGAAATATAGTATTTGTCATTCTCAGGGTTTAAAAGGGCTTCTGTTACCTTAGCAATCGAGGATTGAAGCACAAGGTCCTGGTTCATTATATCCTGTATCTTCAATTGTTCCGTAACGTCAGTCGCTGTACAATAGGAAATACCCTCTGAAGGAACAGGCAATACCGTCCACGAAAGAAACTTATACGTACCGTCTTTACATAAAAATCTGTTTTTAAAACTATATAGCGGTATTCCATGCAATGCTGTTTCCACTGCATTAAGCGATGTCTGGATGTCCTCTGGATGTATAAACTCCATGTATGGCTTTGACTTAAGCTCATCGAGTGTAAATCCAAGTGTCTTCTCAAACGACGGACTGAGCACCTTGAAATACCCGTCAATCTCGGTTATACATAACATATCTATTGCAAGATCAAAGAATCTCTCGAGATCTTCACTTGCCTTTTTCCGTTCTGTAATATCGGTGTGTACTGATATCCACACTTTACCGTGTTCTGAGTGTTCAAAAGTTGAAACAGTTGCATGACACCAAAAGCGTTCGCCGGTCTTTTTAATATTTTGTATTTCTCCTTGCCAAAAATTGTTTTTATTTATTGATGTTATAATTTCTTTGGCTGTCTCTTCTGATGATTTCTCAGTAGGGGCATTAACTACTGAAACATTCTTGCCGATTAACTCCCCTGGGTTATACCCAAACATTTGTTCAAATTTTGGATTACAGTACAAAATACTTCCATCGCTAACGTTGATAAGGTTGATACCCTCTGACATATTGGATATTATTTCACTTTGAAGTTTCAAATCCTCTGTTAACTGTTTTTGTAGCTTTTCTAATTTACTATATGCATTAGTTAATTCATTTTCAACTTTTTTGCTTTCTGTTATGTTGTGCATAGAGACTACCGCACCAATGTTATCACCGTTGGAATCAATAAGAGTTCTACCTGTTGCCGATAGAATATAAGGGGAGCTTCCCTTTGGGGCTATGACCATCTCAACATTTGTTACTTCTTCTCCTTTAAGTGTTCGGAACAATGGGACATCTTCCATGGACATTTTTGTTTTTCCATCAGCATGATACAGATCGTAGTAGTCAGCCCACTTATCAGGTAATAAAGGTTCAGCTGGTAAGCCGTGAAACTTCTGAGTTGCTCTGTTAAATAGTTTTAAAACACCATCGCCATCACACGCTACTATTCCATCCTCTATACAATCCAACACAGCCTCTAAAAATAACTTGCTTCTGACAAGCTCATCCTGCATCTTCTTATGTTGTGTTATATCATTACCAATGCATAAGATTTCTGTAACATTACCTTCGCTGTCACAGATTGCCTTGTTTGTCCATGAAATCCATAGTCGCTGTCCGTTTTTGCGTATATTCTCATTTTCATTTATCTCATATTTCTGTGGATTTATTAATAAATCTTCTATGAAAGAATTTAAATCTCTGCCGGTTGTCTCAACCTCAGGTACAATCGTACCAACTACATTTTTACCTATTATTTCAGAATGTTCAAAACCAAACAAATCCAAAGCGTATTTGTTAATATAAAGAATATTACCTTTTATATCCATTCTCAATATAATACTATTGGCGCTTTCAACAATGGAGCCACTGCGTATTAAAGCTCGTAATTGCTCTAATTCTTCTATAAGTTGTTCTTTTGTCTTTTCAGCATCTCTCATAGAATTCTCCATTACGTCAAAATGAAACCATTTTCACTATTTGATTATAACATAACAAATGGGAACAGGGATTTATAGCGATGAGTTCCTTAGGAGCGCCTGCATCCTGTCAATCTTCAACAATATCCCAGTTAAGGGGAGTTCCTTTCTTTATATCAACCTTTGCACGTTTTGTAAGTATCAACGGCAAATACTTAGGCGGCAGCCCAAAGGCAGGTCGTATGGATTTTACATTTTCCTCTGTGAAAGCCTCCTGTGCAGATATGTCTTTAACTACAAAAAGTGAACGGGCATGTTCACGGCTTTTTTTTACGGCGCAAGACAGCTCATAGTTCACAGTACCAAGCGCTGTCTCCGTTTCCCTTATCCCATCAACCATTGCCCTGAACTCTGAGGGGTCAAGAGAAAACGCCGAATCAGGTCCCCCTATTGCTTTATCCAGTATGAAATGTTTCTCAATTATTTGAGCACCTAACGCTGTTGCCGCTATCGGCGTTGTTATACCCACTGTATGATCGGAAAGACCTATGACCGTATTTAATGTATCCCTCATATGCGGGATTGTTTTTAAATTAGCCTCACAAAGCGGAGCCGGATACACGCTTGAGCATTTCAACACAGCCATGCTCTCATTTCCTGCCGCAGTGCAAGTAGCAAGAGCCTCTTGTATTTCCTCAAAGGTTGCAACACCGGTTGAGATTATCACAGGCTTGCCCTTGCCGGCTGTGTATTGAATTAAGGGTAAATCTGTTATTTCAAACGATGCGATTTTGTACGCAGGCACACTCAGAGATTCAAGAAAATCCACCGACGTTTTATCAAACGGTGAGGAAAACCATATCAGACCCAGCTCCTGCGCTCTCTTTACTAATTTTGGAAACCACTCCCACGGTGTGTATGCCTCGCAGTAGAGTTCGAAGAGTGTCCTGCCGTCCCAAATAGTACCCTGATTAATCTTAAAACTGTCGCAGTCACAGTCTATTGTAATTGTATCTGCTCTGTATGTTTGAAACTTAACAGCATCGGCACCGGAGTCTTTTATCGCCTCTATGGTTTTAAGCGCTATGTCAAGATTCTGTCTGTGGTTTGCCGACAGCTCCGCCACTATAAATACCGGAGCGTCAGCCCCGATGTTTCTGCCGCCTATGATTATATTGCTCATATCTTGCCTCTATCCTGGAAAAATACTCTGTCAGAGTTCTTATGATAACACGCCTCCCCGGAAAATTTACAGGTGTAGATGCTGCTTTTTCATCCCTTATAATATGCACTCCCTCTATGCCCAGTGCCTCAGCACCGGTAAAGTCCTTTGCCGGATTATCCCCCACATAGACGGCAGCATATGGCGCTTTCTGACCAAGAAGATTAAAGGCTGTCTGGAAAGGCACATGAGAGGGTTTCCAGTACTCCCTTCCAAGTATATCCGTGTAGATTACCACATCAACAAGAGACTCTAAGCCAAGAGCTTTAATTTTATTTTGCTGCACGGAGGCCATCCCATCGGTTATGACGGCTGTTTTTATGCCGGAGTCTTTTAGTTTTGTTATTACCGGCACTACGTCATCATACAGGGTAATGTCAGGGCTGTGGTCTCTGTACAGATACAGAAGTGTCAGGACGTTTTCATTGCTGAATTGGCCTGTTTCACCGAGAATATTGTCAAAGACCTTGCCACGCCCTGTGCTGTTGAGGATTTCCATCATTCGGTTAAATAAAATGCCGCTATCCAGGGAAAACACATTAGCCATGTACTCTGAGACTACTTTAAATCCGCTTTTTACAAATTCCATTTCTGGATAAAGCGTGTCGTCAAGGTCAAAAAGTGCCGCTTTCACGGGTTAAACGAACCTTTTGGTTGTTAATGAGTTTTCATCAAGAAATAACTCATCCGTGTATCTGAGCATGTACAGGTTATCCCTAAAGTTTTGGAAATCAGGGGTGAGTGTGCCGCCTTTAAGGATTTTAATTAAATAGCGGGGGGTGTCTGCACCTGCTTCAATACTCAGTGCCGCCCCACCGCCGTATCGCGGATTTACCTCTATAAAAAACACTCTGTCAGTTTCCCAAAAACACTGTATCGTGTTGTGCCCGACCAGATTGAGTGCTTTGGCAAGCCTTACGGATTCATCTATAATAGTCCGGTTACATTGGGTTTTTGAGACGTAAGACTCCCCTCCAAAAACCACAATCCTTATCCTTGGTACAGCACAGATTACGTTTCCTGAAAAATCAGAAAACAAATCGACTGTGTATTCAGGGGCATTTATGTACTTTTGAATTATACAATCATGTCCTCCGGTGTTGATAAAGAGTTGAAGTTCATTGTGAGAATTGATTACAGCGGTGTTTGTGCTGCCCTTACCACGTATTGGTTTAACAAAGAGTGGGAATTCTAAAGCAGCACCGGCGTTGTAGGTTGGAGGGACGTTAAAGCCGTGGCCATTACAAAAGCCAATAAACTTTTTTTTATCCTGACAGACATCAATGGTTTGTGGAGCGGCCGTCATTATAAAGATTCCGTCTTTGAGAAAAACCTCTCTGAGTTTTGAAAAAATCGGCAGCTCTTCATCTCTTGTGGGTATTATAAGAGTAATTTGATGTTGCTTGCACAGGGATAAGACGGAATCTGCAAAGTGAGGGTCCGAGTCTCTCAGGCATAGGTAATGACAGTCGGCAAAGTAAAGAGCGGGGGCGTTTGGGCTTATGTCAATGGCATAAACCAGACCGCCGCCCTCTGCTGCAAGTGCTTTTTTGAAGGCTTTAATAAGCCATACTTTTTTTGAAGCGCTTGTGATAAGTACATTCATCGGATTACTGTAACTTACTCTTTTCGTACTCTACGATGTGTTCTATGCCTGAGCGTATGGAGACCACAGGGCTCCAGCCTGTGAGTTTCCGCAGCTTTGTAATATCGGCGGTGCTTGCCTCGTAGTGTTCAATACATCCCATGTCTTTTTGGTTTAACGGGATTATTGAGGCGATAGCACTTAAGACGTCCTCAACAGATGTACTGATACCGCTTCCAAGATTAATAACGCCGCAGCAGGCATCAGACTCAAAAAAGTGGTAAAGTCCTGTGGCAACGTCCTGTGAGTATATAAAGTCAAAACGGTTTTGACGATTATACACATGGATTTCCTCATTTCTGAGGGCTGCTCCGACCCATCTGGATATGACATCCCTTGAGCCCTTGCCGTAAACCCTGTAAATCCTGGCATTAACCATGCGGGCGTTAGGCAGCATGTACTCATTTATGAATTCGAGTTCCTTCTCGGTATAATATTTAGAAGCACCTGTTATATTTCTTGGGTTAACAGGGCTGTTTTCGTTCAGGAGCACGGGGGCGGAGAGATTTTCAGACATATAGAGAGCCGGTGAGTAAATCAGGTATGAGGACGCAAAAAGAAAAACCTTAAGAGCCGGCATTTTTGATGCAATATCAATAATCCTGTGGCTGAGCAGTGTGTTTTCGTTCCAATTTGTGCTCCAGAATTCCGGTGACTCCTTTGATCTTTCAAATGCGGCGGCAAGGTGAAATATGGCGGAGGGGTTAAAATCAATTATTTCATCAAGATAATCCGTGGAGATGTCGGCTATTAAATGCCGCAGATTCGGAGAGTGGCTTCTGATTTTATCCATCGGCGGAGGTTTCTTATCAACAGAGAGAACGGTGAAACCTTTGTCTGATAAAATGGCAAGGAGTTCGCATCCGATGACTCCCGCCCCACCTGTCACTAACACACGTTTTTTATTTATTGCGTCTTCCATCCTCTCCTGTTAATTTCGGTATTTTGGGGTAAGTTGTTTAACTATTATTTTTAAAAAAGGGGTTTATATTTTTTCTACATTGAATATACAAAACTACTGAGTAATGCAGTTACTTATTATAGCAAAAAGCAAAAGTATGTTCTTATTGAATTTATTAAAGAAGAGATTGCCACACCCCCTGCGGGGGTTCGCAATGACGGCATATAGCTGTTTTTACTGTGTTTTTTTATTCGTCATTGCGAGGAGCGATAGCGACGTGGCAATCTCAACCACTAAAAATAATGAACGGAATTATGGTTTTCGCTATAGAATACTTGAACAGCGCTGCCGCACACTTAAGCTCCTTCATGACTTATACCAAGCTGCATTCATTCGATTAACTTTGTTGGCTTTGTCAAAAGCTCCGGGGCGTACACTCCCCCAGAGGGGATACCCCTGACCCACTATGTGGGCACCAGTGATTTTTTTATTTAATAATACCTAACAGTTTGGAGATTAAATCAAGTGCCCTGGGATTGGTGAGAATTATCAGAAACGCTAACATTAAGAAATATAGTTTCATTTCGAGACGAATATTCTTAAAGTTATTGTCTATTTTATCATCAAGTCTTTTTATTTCAGCTCTAATGCCTGTTTCAAGCGTATCTATTTTGCCTTTTAAATCTGCTTCAAGCGTATCTATTTTGCCTTTTATGTCTGCCTCAAGCGTATCTATTTTGCCTTTTAAATCTGTTTCAAGTGTATCTATTTTGCCTTTTAAATCTGTTTCAAGCGTATCTATTTTGCCTTTTAAATCTGCTTCAAGCGTATCTATTTTACCTTTTAAATCTGTTTCAAGCGTGTCTATTTTGCCTTTTAAATCTGTTTCAAGTGTATCTATTTTGCCTTTTAAATCTGTTTCAAGTGTAGTTATTTTACCTTTTATGTCTGCCTCAAGCGTGTCTATTTTAGCTGAAAGTCTTGTTTCGAATAGTTGCAAATCGGCCTTAGAAGACAGTTCTTGCGATAACTCTTTTTTTATCTCTGCTTTTACTGCAGAAGAATACTCAGAGGTTTCTTTAAACACCTCCGCTATCTCTTTAGCCGCATTATCTCCAAGATCGGTCTTTCTAAGCCGCTCATATATCTCTAACGTATCAATTGCCGTTATCATGTTTCTAAGATATCATAAAAATTAAAAAAATACAATATCTTTCATTTTGCGTACCTTATAACTCCCCGTCTTTTAAAGGTGCACCACCTGCCTGACAAGCTAAGGATACACAGCTGTGGTGGAGTGGGAATTAAAAGATAATAAAAAACCCTCCTCTTAGGTTATATCTTTCCTTTCCATCTCCTCTTATATGATATCGTGAAGTTCATGTAATGAGGAAATTCTTTTGACATCAGGTACTGTGACGGAATACTTTTTAGATTCCATACAAATGGCTGTTGCGCCTACGGCAAGCCCTGCATTTATATCAGCATCTTTATCACCTACCATGAAAGATTGCTTTAAATCAATTTTGAAATCGGAGCGCGCCTTGTAGAGCATTCCAGGAGAGGGTTTCCGGCAGGCGCAGTTATCTCCGCTGTTATGTGGGCAGTAGTAAAATCCGTCAAAACCGTATTTTTCGATATATATATTATTTACCTCATTTACAAAACACTCATCTACGATACACCTTGCTATGCCGGATTGGTTAGTTACTCCAATAAGTAAATAGCCCTTTTCTTTAAACCTCATCAGGTTTTCGCAACCGTTAAAGGGTTTGAAATTGTTAATGTTATTTAAGTAGTGTGCATCCTCACAAATTGTGCCGTCACGGTCAAAGAAGATTGCTTTTTGTGTACATATAATATCCCCAAGGGCATCGATTACCTGAGCGGATGTTATAGAGCTCATACACTTAAGGTGGCCATGCGGACAGGTACGCTTAAAACACGGGGAACAGTCCATGGAACTATTTAAAACCTTCGACAAAAAAGAGTGTTGACAGTCTTCAGGTATGTCAGGCGGCCCGGTAAGTTCACAAGAGGTGGAACCAAAGATTGAAACACACGGTGTTGAGGTTGCATAGGCAATGTGCATAGGCCCCGAGTCATTTGTTATGACGGCGTCACACTCGGAAATCAGGGCGCATAACTGCCGCAAACCGGTCTTACCGGTTAAATCCATAAAAGCACTTTCTTCCGTGATGATTTCACTCAATGTTTCACCGGAGAGCTTATTTGAAGTATCGGTACCAAAGATTACTACACTACCGTTGAGCTCAGCCACAATGTGTTTAATGACTGAAATGTAATTATCATCAGGCCAGCGCTTTGCCGAGCCGTAAGCAGCCTGTGGGTTAATCCCAATAACCGGCCGCTTAAGAGGACGCAGAACTTCCCTTGCCTTCCGTCTTTGCTCCAGTGTCAGATATATCCACGGCAGAGTATAAGGCGCCTCGATACCCGATTCCCTGAGCAGGTTTAAGTAGTACAACACGTGGTGAAGTTTAAGCGTGTCTGCGTTGACTGCTACTCTGTGTGTCAGAAGCAGACCTCTGGCATCACGGTCATAACCGGTACGTTTACCTATTCCTGCCATAAAAGTGATGAGGGCTGCATCAAATGCGTTTTGAAAAAGAAACGCCTCATCATATCTCTCCGCCCTTAATTGCGATGAAAGACTAAATTTACCGGTGAGCTTTTCATGTGCCTTAGTGTATTTAACAAGAGCATCAACATTTGGGTTGTTTTCAAAAAGAGGCAGAACATTTTCTTTGGCTACAATGCTTATGTGGCTGTCTTTACGTGCTTTTCTTAAAGCTCTTAGAGCAGGCAGAGTCATCACAGCATCTCCTACCCAGTTAACTTCTCTGACAAGAATTTTTGATGCCACAGTTTTAGCGGCTTAACAAATCTCTACTGCTGCTGAAGAGGTTGAACACCGGCCACGGGCGGCGTATTCTATGATAAACCAATTTTTAGCCTGCACTCCCACATATTTTGTCAGGGCGTAGTTCAGAGTTCCCCCGATGATAATTCCAAAACCGTACGGCAATGACTTTTCTATCGCTTTTCTTGTAAAGTGCGTTCCGATTCTGTTGAATAGGTCTTTAATAACGTGTAACACAGCACCGCGTAAATAGTGCTGAATCATGCTAACTCCTGCGTCACTTGCTATTTTTACACCGATATTTGCTCCAAAAATCTGGAAAGCGGCACCTTTAAGGTTGCTCTTAAGTAATTTCATCGTAGTCTTATTCTCACATGCCGTCTCAATGTGCAGCCCGGCTTTTTCAAGCGTACCGGCAGCGGCTAATAAAAATGACAGATTAAGTGCTTCCTCAGTTGAGGCGTCAAACCCAAATGCCTCACACAAACACAAACACATATCTACCTGTAATTTCATAGCAGTGACCACATCAACCGCCATACCGCCGGTTATGGCAATCACTGTTCCTATGCCGGGAGTAATGCTGGGCAATGCCGTCACGCTGCCGATTAGTGCCGCCAGGTTTGAGTACTTTCTTACTATTTTGTCGGCTACCGCTATGTTGGCTTTAAGCTCTGAGTCGGAACCGCCGTAGCAGTCGTATGTGTCCCTGTATTTCTTCACTATCTTTTTTGCACTCTCAGGCCTCATAATTGCAGACCGGACAGTTTTAAAAAGCGGACATTCTTCTTTTGTCTCTCCTGTGTCCATATTGCTGTATTATAACGCACTTTTATCTTAAAAAGCATCAAGCCTCACAATGTTCACAAAAAACCCAGCGTTATATTTTAAAAGCATGGTATTTTCTGTTACACTATTTTGAGTGCAAGTTTACGGTACGGGCAATACAGGAGCAACAATGGAAAGAGTTGTGCAAATAGATAGATTCTCAATAGTTAAAAATGTTTTATTGTGGCTTATAATAATTTCAGCCCTGTATGTTAGCAGTTTATATGGTTATTTAGTCTTTCACACCTTTGCCGAGATGTTCAGTATAGTTATTGCTTTTAGTATTTTTATCATAGCCCATAATACTCGCAGTTACATGCAAAATAATTATTTATACTTCATAGGAATAACATATCTTTTTGTCGGTAGTCTTGACGCGTTGCATACGCTTGCATATAAAGGCATGAATATAATACATGGCAGACCGGCGGCCACTGAAATATGGATTGCCACCAGATACATTGAAAGCATTTCCCTGTTAATTGCTCCTTTTTTCTTATATAAGGAAAGAATCAGGCCATTTTTGATATATAGCGTTTACACGCTTATAACTTTACTAATTTTGACTTCGATCTTTATATGGAATAACTTTCCAGTTTGCTATGTACAAGGAGTCGGGCTGACAGCATTTAAAAAAATAAGTGAATACATCATTTGTTCCATTTTAGTTGCTTCATTAATTCTGTTGTTTAAAAATAAAAGATTTTTTGATAATAACGTTCTGAAATTATTATCACTTTCCATTTCTTTTGCAACAGCTACAGAGCTTTGCTTTACTCTCTATGTTGGCGTATATGATTTTATGAATCTGCTTGGGCATATGTTTAAAGTCATATCCTATTATTTTACTTACAAAGCTATAATAGTAACCGGAATGACTAAACCCTTTGATCTTCTGTTCAGGGACCTTAATCTTAGCAACAAAGCCAATATGGAGCGTGCAGAGGAAATCTCGATTTTCAATAAAAAACTGACAAATGAAATAGCACGACGAAAAAAAGTCGAAGATGAATTAATATCTCTCAATAAACATCTTGAGAGACGGGTTGATGAGGAAGTGGAAAAACTCAGACAAAAGGAAATGTTATTAATCCAACAGTCAAAGATGGCACTTATGGGTGAAATGATAGCAGCCATATCACACCAATGGAGACAGCCTCTTACTATTATTAGCTTTTTGATTCAGGACATGGAAGATGCCTACAGGCATGGAGAGCTCGATAGTAAATACGTTGACACTACTGTGAGCGGAACTATGAGGCAGATAGGTTTTATGTCAAAGACAATAGATGATTTTAGAGACTTTTTTAAACCGGCAAAAGAAAAAGAAACATTTGATATGATTGAAATTGCGGGGGAAGTGTTTTCATTATTTTCATCTCAATTGAAAAATGTTACTTACCGCATCACTTGTCACGCTCACAACAAGACATTTACTAACTTCTCCGAGGTAGTACCCTGTGGCGCTACGGTAATCACAACGTACAAAAGCCTGTTAGCACATGTTATATTAAACATAATAAAGAACTCAAATGATGCAATCATGGAAAGAGAAAATAGGGGACTCCCAGCTGCAGCACAACAGCATGGCATGATAATGGTGGACTGTTATAGAAATGACAATATATTAAAGATGGAAATAAGTGACAACGCAGGTGGAATTCCTGACAATATAATGGAGACGATCTTTGACCCCTACTTTACCACCAAGAGCAGTGGTACCGGGATAGGACTCTATCTGTCTAAAATAATTATGGAGGATAACCTAAACGGCAGGATTAGTGTAAGAAATACAGCGACAGGAGCAAAATTTACTTTGGAGTTTAATGTGTAATACCATGCCTGTGTTAACCATATGTTTTCAAACCGGCAGAGTTTATTCCTGGGCGACAATAATTATCGCCATCGGCCATGTCCGTGCCACAAGGGGCTTTGTGAATTTGAATCCCGAAAGCGATAGGTTTTCGATTCAGAAGGGATTACAATAGAAAACGCTGATATGTATAGTCCTCCATTTCTGTCGTAAAATTTTGATCCCGTTACAACTACACTCATCTGTGTCTTTACGGCAAGACCAATTTGATTTAAATACCACCGCGGGCCGGTCACTACCTTGTAGGTCTTATCAGATGAAAGCAGTGTAAAAACACAAGGCCCTCTCATCCCCTCATCCACACCGGCAACAACACCGGCAAGTGTTACCTCGGTGTTTAAGTCGTAACCATCACCCGCATCAGCACCTAAATTATGTGTCAATAGTATAATGAAAACGGCTGTCAAAAAAATTTTTCTTATCATAGTAATCCCCGTGTTTAAACACATAACACGGCATCATTAATCTTGCCGTGTTATGTGCCTCATGTCAAGGGTTAACGCATCCTGCCACCCATTCCTGAACCCGCCCAGTATGGAATGCCGCTTTCATCTCTGAGTTTGAGCACTTCATCGTCCTTTTTAACCTCAGCCGCAATTATGGCGGGCTTGGAGTTGAAGGTTATTTTTGAGCCTTTAACCTCTACAGTGTCGCCCTTTCTGAGTTCAACGTCCTGCCGCTCGATATACCATACCGGACCGAGATGTACAGCTACTTTGCCGTCTTCAGTTGTAAGCACGAGATGTAGTCCCTGAGCCATACCCCTCTTTGCCTTAAATGTTTCCACTGCCTCGATGGTTCCAGTAACAGTGGCGGCAGTTGACGGATCGTACATCCTTTGATACGTACTGCCCTGCCCCCAGCCGCAGCTTCCCTTCCAGCCGCGCCACGGTTGTGCTGAGGCGGTTGCTGCAAGCCCCAGTATCAATGCTATCGCTAATATTGAAATTTTCTTAATCATAATGCCCCCTTATTCTTTAGTTTATTAGTGTTAATTAGCCCTGTACGGGCAATTGGGGCCATACCCCATACCTCTGCACATACATCTTCCCATGCCCCTACCCATACCCCTGCCTGCTAATGCCGGTCTGCCGGCAAACGACTTCTTTTGATCCGTGGTCATCTCCGCAACTCTTTTACTTAGTTCCGTGTGAAATGCGATTCTGTCATCAACTGTGGCATTCCACATAGTGCCCCTGAGTCCTAAAAGCTCATCGGTAGTGTATGTGCTAAAATCCGTCGCATACGCAACCCCCGTCAAAAGTGTAAGGGTTAATACTATCATAATCACCGTTTTCATATCCATTCACCTCCTTTTTGATGCTTTATAAATGTAGTATTGCAAACAACGTGCCGGAGGTAAAATACTTAAATATCAATATCTTATAATACCTTAAGCTTATATTGAATACAGAATTTTGCATGTTTAAATGCAATAATTGCACTTTGGTTTGTTATACTGATTTGCAGCCGGAAGTATAATTCCAATTCTATAGCAAAAAGCAAAAGTATGTTCTTATTGAATTTATTAAAGAAGAGATTGCCACACCCCCTGCGGGGGTTCGCAATGACGGCATATAGCTGTTTTTACTGTGTTTTTTTATTCGTCATTGCGAGGAGCGATAGCGACGTGGCAATCTCAACCACTAAAAATAATGAACGGAATTATGGTTTTCGCTATAATACCAAGCAGCAGTCAAAAGGGTAACGAGGCGGCTGGGAGCCGGCGTTTACTTTTGAATTAGAATTGGTATAAATTAACGCTTCCGTTTTAACAAATAGTCCCAAATAGGGCCGCGATGCCCCATTTGATGAAAGATTTTTACTTTATCCAAATCCTGAGAACCAACAGGATAGACCCGCTCCCTGCACAAAGCAAAAGATTCCCTTAGTTCCCTGTCAATATGTGCAGGGTCAATATAAGGTGAAAAATAATACACAGGCTCTGTCAGATTATTCTCTTTACTTAGCCTATTTTCCCGGATAGCAAGCCCGTGTATATATGTATCAGGAATTATACGAAAACCGATGTTGGCCATTACTACAGCATGTTCAATCTGCTGTACATTTTGCAGTCCCTGTTTAAATGTTTCTGTTGTCTCACCAGGGCCGCCAAAAATAATAAAGTGATTAACCGCCACAGAGTTACCGGCAAAAAGTTCATTAGTTAAAAGAACCTCTTTCCATGTAAAACCCTTCTTTAAAGCCATAAGCGTAGTGTCCGTAGAGGCGTCTGTTCCAAACTCAACTGTCTTTAGACCTGCCCTCTTCAGCAGCTCAACATCCCTTGAGCTAAACCCCTGCGGCCTTAAAAATGCCGTAAAGGGAATATCTATTTTACGCCTTATCAGCTCCCTTGCAATGTTTAAGTAGTTACCATCCACATCATTAAACACGGAATCTGCGATAGCATAATAATCCATGTTAAAATTATCACGGAGTGCTTCAATCTCATCAACCACATCAACCGCCGTCCTGAAACGATACGTTGAGCCCTCCAGCAAGGGGTAGGAGCAGTAGGCACATTTCATTGGGCAGCCTCGCTTTGTAAATAAATTAAGCATACCTCCGTGCTTTAGATAAAACCCCGACAATTCACTATTTCGATAAGAGAAGCTACAGCTTTCAGAGTGCCCGCCCCCTGTGCTGTAAAACAATTTTTGAGCAGGCCGCCGACCATTGGTAAGCCTTGCCACCAGCTCAACAAACAGTATCTCTCCCTGCCCAACTACACCGTAATCAGCCCCGCAGCTCTCCATCAGTGCAGAAGGAAACAGTGAAAACCCGGCGCCGCCCATAACCACAGGGGCCGAACTTATCCCATGCAATGTTTCAACCACTCTTTTGTACTGCTCAAGATAAGACTCAGGTTTTGCATAGTTAAGATTATCAATGTTACGGATAGAAAGCCCTGTAATCTCAGGGTTGAAGTCCCTGCACATATCCTCTAAGTTGTAGCCCAACTGTGGAGAGGCCAGCATGTCATACTCTGCTACCGTGTGTCCGGCTGCGGTTAAAGCTCCGGCAATCATGGCCATTCCCAATGGATACACCGGATACGGCTCAACTGTTGTATTACATGAAATTAAGAGTACTCTTGCCACTTAAGTTTGACCCGGCCTGTCAGACTTTCTAATATGGTCAACCGGCTTATAAGTTCCGTCTTTAACCTCACGGGCGATTACATCAAAAAATAGCGCACCCATACGAACTTCCTGAGACTTTTCCCTGTGAAATGTGTCCCAGGCGTAGTGATACGCCGCCTCCAGCTCATCAACAGACATACTCTTAGGCTTGAACACTACCCTGTCACAGGTGTAATCATCCCAGCCATTGTGGAGCAGTCTGCCCTGTTTAATGAACTGTTCCCTTACAGGGGAGTGCATAAAAGGCGTAAGAACTGTGAATTCCGCTAAATCGATATTAATTTCCAAAAGAAAATCCACCAAACGCTTTATCCCGTCAAAGGTGTGCTCATCAGTGCCCAGAATAATCGTTCCCTCCACCTTGATACCATAATCGTGGTAGTGTTTTATCCGCTTTCTGATAGTGTCCGAGGTATCCACCACCGCCTGATACACGTACCATGCACCGGCCTCATAGGCCAGCCCCAGAAGTTTATCGGTATCCTTGATTGGATGGCTTACCCATTTTTTCTTTAATGGAGCCATAGCCTTAAACAACTCCTCCTCCCATGCGTCATCCTGTGCCAGTGAGTTATCCACAAGAAACAACCGGGTATTGTCTATCTGCTCAAGCTCCTCCACCACACGCCTGAGAGGACGGGGCCTGAAGACCTTACCACCCAGATAACCGGTGCAGCAGGGAAAACAACTGAATTTGCAGCCGCGGGAGGCATGGAAAAGGTCAACCATGGGCAGCCCCCGGTACTGATACCTGCTGCGGTTTAAAATCTCTCTCCTTGCCGGCCCTACCAATGCAATATCCGGTGGATTGTGCAAGTAGTTATAGGTCCTTTTCAGATGGTTATTCTTTAAATCATTCAGCACTGCCTCCATTCTGCCCTCCGCCTCACCAATAAAAACCGCATCAACATGCTTTGACAGCTCCTCACTGTGCAAAGCGGCGGCTATGCCCCCGGCAATAACTGGAATTCCTCTGTTGCGGTAAACCTCAGCAATAGCAAATGCACGGGGCAGTTGTGCTGTAAGCATAATCGAAAGGGCGGCTACATCCGTGTTGTCATCAAATGTAAGTTCATCAACATTGTCATCAACAAATTCCACTTCAACCCAATCCGGAAGTGTTGCCGCAAAAACCACAGGCCCGTGCGGCGGCAGATGAAAAGGCGACTGTCTTAGCAGCTTACGCCACTTTGGATATATTAGTTTCATCTTCACGTTATATACCTCCGTATCCTCTTTCCGAGAAACTCCTCCTAATACCAAGTTGCATTTATTCGATTAACTTTGTTGGCTTCGTCTAAAGCTCCTTGACGTTTCCCCTTTAAAGAGGTCCATAATAGATGTTATCTCCGTGTTAAGTCCATTGCTCAAACATCCCCAATCGTGCATGATAATTTTCGAGTCAGTGTCACCAACATTTCCCTCAAGAAAAACAAAAATCGAAACCGGCGGGTCATCCGTCTCCTGTGGCGGATCATCTACCCATCCGACAAGCATCTGAGCGGCCTTGCCTGATTCAATTAACCTCACTGCGTTCTTTAATGCTGTAAGTCCCTCACGCCCCCTTTCATTACCCACACAAAAAGCCGGTCCGGTTATAGAAAAAACAATGCAGCACTCACCCAGTATAATCACCGGAAGGGTATATGAAAAAAGATTAGGACTGCTCAAAAAACCATCCTGTTCCAATGTTGTCTCGTAGTAAGCCTTATCGGTGTTTACAGTATCATAGAATGATGCGACAATCATGCCGCAAATGCTGCCTTTATCCGCCCTGTAGCCGGCATCATCCAGGGCAAGTGCAGCCCCCGCAAAGCCCATCTTGGTGAAACTATCAAAACGTCCGAAACGGGCGGGCATTCCGGTCTTTGCAAATAATTGCTCAACTGCCGGCATCTCCACAGTACCCTTTTTCAGCGGCAGCGGCAGCGTATCGTTTAATTTACCAAAACCGTTGGCTGTCACAAAGCCGCCGCCTGAAACTCTTATATTCACTCAGGAGCCCTTATAATTAGTGCGGCATTTATGCCGCCAAATCCTGAGTTTGTTGTTAGTATGTTGCAGCCTTTAAACTCCTGCTTATAGTCTCCGGCTCTGTCTGAGGCCCGCTGCTCAGGATTTTTACATCCACAGGTGGGCGGTATGGTATGCAAGGAAAGTGCCTTCAGGCAAATTGCCGTCTCCAAAACTCCTGCTGCGCCCAGAGTGTGTCCAAGCGCTCCTTTTACCGAAAACACAGGGAAACGTCTCTTATCAAAAACTCTCTCAAGGGCTGTAAGCTCCATGTCATCATTATACCTGGTAGCTGTGCCGTGGGCACAGAATGCGCCGATATCCACAGGGCTCAGGGAGGCCTGTTTCAGTGCAGCATGTATAGCCGAAGTCAGGCCGGCACCGTCCCTTGAGGGCCCCGTTATGTGGTTGGCGTCATTAGCAATCCCTGAGCCTATAAGCTCAGGCAAATTCTCACCACTGCCCTGCCGGTCTGTCAAGTGCACCGCCGCCGCCGCCTCACCTATTGCCAACCCGTCTCTGTTTATATCAAAAGGGCGGCAAACCGTTTTTGTTAATGCCCTCAGAGATGCAAACCCTGAAAATGTAAAACGGCTTACCCAGTCGGCGCCGACAACTAAAACACTCCTACACTGCCCACGTTCAATTAGCTCCGCCCCCACAGAGATACCCACCGTTGAAGAAACACACGCAGCGTTTATTTCCATCCCTGTGCCGTTGAGGGACAACACCTCCGCTATCCACTTACGGTAATCCGAGGCCCATTTCTCACTTAACCGTGCAAGCCCTCCGGCTTGTCTTTCTATCTGCTCCACCCCGCCCTTTATCCCTGTCCAGATGACAAACGTATCCGGTGACAAATCATTCAGCTGTGGTAGTAACTTTGACAAAAGCGTAATTATCTTATTTGAATCACTCATGTCTAATGAAGGTATAATGGCTGCATCCGTGCCCTCCATGTGCACGGTACTGAATCTCTTAACCGGCGCTATTGCGGTTTTTCCCAAACACAGTGCATCGAAAGTATCATCAAGGTTCTCACCCAGGGAAGTAAACGCAGCCGCCTGCTTTATGAAGACTTTAGCCATGAAGCTTACCCTCTTTCCATAAATTGCGAAACCTCTCCAGATACTGAGGTATTAACACAAGGAGATTGAAGTTAAGGTCAGTCAGAAGCTGTACGGAGTATCCTGTAGCAATTAATCTTTCCGCCGGCCCTCTGAGTTCATATTCAAAATTCAACCGTGCCGCATCTGACCAGATTGCCCTGGTGATTATTCTAAACTCCTCAGGAAAGACAATCGGCGTGTGATAATCAAAATGTAATTGATAGATTGGCGCCAGAAAGCCTGCGTTATACATATCCATGTATCCAAAGGAATATTTTCCGCCGAAAGCGGCTCTGCCGTCTTCAAAATAACTGGGATAACGGCCATGCCATACGACATGCAAGGAGTCAACCTCTTCAAAACGTGCCACACGTTGAGTTTCTACAGTCAGAGGCGGCGGGGCGGCAGGGGATGTTTCAAAGTATGCCTTGCCCCTGCGGTTGCTCATCAGGCCTCCCTCACGCTAAACAGTGCAGATGCCACTTTTCTATTGTTTACTGTAAATGCTGCATTGCACATTTTTTGTTCCCCCTTGTCTGTCACTTTACATTCACATATGAGGGGCTGCTCAGGCAGTACAACGCCCATAAATTTTGCTTTCTCTATTGTTTCCAGCCTCAAATGCTTATCCGTTAGTATCTCCGCCGCCGCAAGGGCGCTCTGAAGCACCACAACTCCCGGCAAAACAGGCGCCTGCGGGAAATGGCCGGCAAACCCCATAAACCCTGAATTAAAAGGAATGCACATAACCAAAGTGTCCTTGCCCCTGACATTTATGAGTGTATGCTCAAAAATATAATTTTCCACCCGGCTGCCCCCGCCTTTAAGTTCATCCAGCAGAGCCTCCCTTTTGCCGGTTACATCAGAAAAGGGGGATTGTCCGCTTAAAACCGGCGGCTCAAGCGGTTGATCCAGTATCCACAGAGTTAAGGTGCCCTTAGCACACACCCTGCCGTCTGAGTGTTTTATTAGTCCCTCAAGCACTGTGGCATTTTTCATGTCAAGACTACGCATTATATCTATGCAAAGAGTATCGCCGGCTCTGCTTTCAGCCGTTACCTGAAAGTCCTTAACCCCCGTTAAAAAGCCCGACCTCACAGGTTTATTTTTTTGTCTGTCGTCATAGCCTGTATAGGCGGCGGCTGTCTGGGCTATAAGCTCAACATATGCCGCCGGATTTAATCCCTCATCGGAAGCATAAAAGATATTATCCTCTTTGATTACAACGGAGGCGCCTCCCGTATCAGTTTGTACATATAAGAGCTCATCTATAAGGAGCATAGCATCACGGTGTGGCAGGTAGTCTTCTATTTTCCTTCTGTGGCTCTTTAGGGTCATGTTGCATTGCTCCTGAGGTCAAAAAACAATATGCGTTTCCGTTTACCGGGCACTGTGGTACGTGCTTCAAACTCCTCTGTGGTTAATATCTTAATCTCAGGCGTCACCCTGGCCACGGCCTGTACTTTTTCACGTATTATACGCATATCCGTGAGCTTCTGATGCAGCGCTACACATAAGATGACATGGTCTGTTCCGTCGTCGTTTAAATGCGCCTCCACGAAGCCTCCCGCCACCGCCTCCACAGACTGTACGGCATGGAGAAATGTCTCCGGATAGACTCTCGTACCCTTAAATTTAAGCATTTGGTTCTTACGTCCCAACACCGGTGCCATACGCATGGTATTGCGGCCACAGCCGCACTTTTCACTGATTAAAAACGATATATCCCCTGTCTTATAACGCAAAAGCGGCATACCCTCCACTCCCAATGGAGTAGCTACAATCTCACCTGTCCGCCCGGGAGGTAAAACATTACCATCCTTGTCAACTATTTCCACTACTATCAGCTCCGGTATTATATGGCCGCCTTTTTGCTCCTGACACTCACAGAAGGATGTGGCCATTTCAGTGGAAGCGTAGGTTGACAATACCCTTGCGCTGCACAATGCCTCTAACTCAACTATATGCGGTAGGGGCTCAAGAGCACTGTTACGGATAGACTCTCCAATTCCAATGATACGTTTCACACCGGCACTGCGGGGCTGTCCGCCGTTTCTTTCGGCCTCAAGGGCACAGCGTCTTAACAGCGACGGCACCCCTACCACTGTCTGCGGCCTTGTCAGCTTTATCAATTCCCATAGCTGGGCAGGGCTTGAAGCGCCTGAGCGGATTACTCTGTTGCCTAACTTAACTGCACCCAGAAAATAAGCAAGCCCCGCCATAAAACAACGGTCTAACGCAGCCCCCACAACCATCGTCTGTCCTTTCTCAACTCCCGCTGTTTCAAATGCAATCTCCTCATTATACGCCAGACGGGATAAATCGCCTTTGGTCTGAAGCAGCTGTGCAGGTGTTGAGGAGGTAGTTGCCGAGCTCAGGCATACATCCGCTATTTCCTCCGGCGGCACAGATAAAAACTCACTGCAACAGGTATCTAAATCGCCCTTATCTGTAAAGGGCAGGTTTTTTATTTCAGAGAGTGAACTGACCGATTGCCATTGTGTACTGTGTTGTTTAAACGTTTTCCGGTAGAAAGGAGAGTTAAGAGCGCAATATTTCAGGTGCTTTAAAAAAATCTCCGTTTGTACCCGCTCAATCATTTCAGGTGATTCAAAGGCAAGCCCTCTCCACATTTCAGCCTCACATTGGGGCAGTACCGGCATAAGATGCTTGTTATTCATCACTCTCCAAGTTTATTTTTCATCAGATTAAAGACATGTTTTTTCATTTCATATTCCCTAAACTGCCCGGTAAAGGCGTCATTAAATACCGGGGGCAAAATCTCTATGTGTATCTTAGCCGGAAACAAATACGGCCTTTGTTTTGAGAGACATCTCTCCGAGCCCGTTATACACACCGGTACAACAGGAATATTGAGGCTGCATGACAAAGAGAAAGCGCCTGAGTGAAAACGGTGGAGTTTATTGTCCGGGGATCTGTGTCCCTCCGGAAAAATAAGCATTGACACATTACGGCTAACCAACTCTTTACCTTTGGTTTCAACAAATTCAAAAAAGGACATCTCCTCGGAATTAACGTAGCCGTTTAAACGCATGATTGTTCCATAGAACGGTATTTTAAAGGGCCATGCCCTTACAAACATTATAGTATGGCAATGAGCATACGCAGCGGTAAGGTAAGCGTCCACTGCCGAGCGGTGATTTACCACATATACAACAGGCCCCCCCGGCTGTAACTCCCTGCCGGCAACCGAAATTCTCAAAACCGGCCAAAAAAGAGCCATCGAAAACTTACTGTATATATAGGTAAATCTTCTTGCTGAGCCGTCTATTCCACAGCCCTCTGCAATAAGGCTGATTAGTACTATAAACGGCACAAATGTCAGATAAATTATGCTCATAATAATAAAATAAACTAAAAATATTTGGCTAAAAATAATAAAAAAATAATCTGAAATGGATATTTTGCCTCTGTTCATCCCTCTCTCTGTTTACTGTCAATGAAATCATAAATATCGCTGACAGTACGAATTGCCCGGACCTTCTCCTCATCTTTTTCACGGGAAAACTTAAAAGAAAAAGCCTTTTCCAAAGCTGCCACCAGGTTGACACTATCGAGGCTGTCCAATTCCAAATCCGTATATAAATTAGCTTCAGAAGTTAAAGCAGCCTCATCCAGCTCAAACTCGTTAATTAAAACCTCTTTGACCTTTTTTTCAATCTCCTTGCGGCTAATCATTCCCTACACCTCCTGATAACTAACACCGAGTTTGTTCCTCCAAACCCGAAGCTGTTTTTCAAAAAAAAACGTCCACTGTATGATGTATGCCGTTTCTGTATATATGCCGGCCCTTTACAATCCTCCGAGGGGCTCTCCAGATTCATAACAGGTAAAAGCAGATCATACTCCATTGCTTTTAAACAAGCAATCAGCTCTATGACCCCGCTTGCTCCCGTGGTATGGCCGATATACCCCTTAAGTGAATTAACAAGCACCGTCTCATCGCCAAAGACCTCTCTTATTCCTGCGGCCTCTGCGGCATCACCCTGAAGAGTTCCTGTGGCGTGGGCATTAACAAAGCTGATGTCCCTCTCACTGAGACCTGAGTCCGACAGTGCCGCCCTAATGCAGCGTACAATGGACTCAGTGCTTGATTGTGCCATAGAGGAGGCATCGGTCAGTGTGGAAAATCCTGTCACCTGAGCAATGCACTTTGCTCCACGGGCCTTAGCCGAGCTCTCCGACTCTAAAACCAGACACCCGGCGCCTGCGCCGCAAACCGTACCGTCGCGGTCCTTATCAAACGGCCTCGGGGTACGCTCCGGTGTGTTGTTGTACTTGTACGAGCTGGCCTTAAGCAGATCAAAGGAGCTTGACACCAATGGGTGCAATTCATCTGAACCGCCACAGAGCATAATGTCCTGTGTACCGTTTCTAATGGTTTCAAAACCAAGGCCTATAGACTGTGTAGATGATGTACAGGCCGAGCACGGTGATATCACTCTGCCGTATATACCAAAGGCATGGGCGATATTAGCCGCAGAGGTATGGCTCATTATTTTAAAGAAAGTCCCTGAATCCGTATCTGATAAGCTGCGCTTTTGAAAGTAACTCTCAAAAAAACCGCTCAATGCCTCTGTAGAGCCCGTTGTTGAGGCAAAAGACACACCCATTGTGCCGCTTGCTCTCAGCTGCTCTGTAATCCCTGCCTCATGCAGGGCATCTTTTACTGCATAGTATGCCATCCGGCTGGTTTTCCCCATACATCTGCGAAATTTCCTGGGTATTGCCCTGGAATCAAAGGCATCGTCACTAACCGGAGCTCCCACCCAACATTGCAGGTCAGGAATGCAGCGTTCCCACGTTTCTTTCATATTCCTTACTGCACTTTGCCCTGCTTTCATTGAGTTTAACATAATATCAACACCCATGCCAAAAGGAGACAACACGCCCATCCCTGTAATATAAACACTATTCATTATAAAGCCTTATCTGGTTCCGGATATTTTCCAACCCAAAAATCATGGACGTTGAGATAAAAGCCGATATCATAGTACCCATTAAGCCTGGGAGCTGAACACTCTGCCCGCACAGGTACAGAGCCCGCACTGAGGTGACAGGGATTAGATCACTCTGATACACTGTGTGCTTAGTACCGTATGCCGACCCTCCGGGTGTTGCCGTGTAACGCTCTATTGTATGCGGGGTGGCAGCCTCTAAGAGTCTATAGTTGCCGGTAAGTGCCGGAAACAGCTCCTCCACCTTTTTAAGAATATACCGGGTGTGTTTATCTTTAAAGTTATAATAGGCAGGGTCAACCGTGCGCTGTGCATATTGTTCAATTCCGGGCATTTGCTGAGGACTTGTGCTGATAACACTGAGAGCTTTCCTTTTATCTCCTCTCTCATCAGAGGCCATAACGGCTATATACTCCCTGCCGTCAGTACTAAAAACATAATTATTGGTAGCCTTAAAAACATCCGGCATGTTAAAAACATCCAGCCAGATTATAAAAAAAGAGTCAGTGCCGGCATGGCCTTTGAGTCTGTTGATAAAGGCAGGTTTTACCGCTCCTTGCGGCAGCATTGTACATAAGAGGTGCGGATGTGCGCTAAAGAGGCAGTAATCACACTCAACACGGCCGCCATCTGATGTATGCACGGCTTTAATGCTCTTACCCTCCGCTACCTCCAACTGCACAACCTCACGGTTACAGGCAATCTCACCGCCCTGTGACATAAACACTTCTGAGAGCGCATCTGCTATTTCATCACCGCCTCTGTCAAACATGTAGGCTGAATCATAAAAAGCCCCCATAATCAGTGCATGGTAATGCATAGAGATTTCCCTGCCCTCTGTTGCACACAAAGCATAGCAGTGATTCCCTGCGATACTTATGAATTCGTCCTCTGCACCGTGGCCTTTGAGAAAATCATGAAAAGAGATATCGCTGTTGCATGCTGTTAAAGAGTAGTTTTCAAAGTCTAAATCAAAATTTATAAACGGAGTACTATCCTGTGTCTTTATTATATAGTCCATGTAGGCATTAACAGCGGTGGCACTTTCAGGGAAATAATTGAGATATGCCTGTCTTACATTTTCAAATCCGCATGGTATTTCATAGACTTTTCCATTGTAGAAGATACGGTCAAAAGCCTTTGTATTCATAAGCAGTGGAGTTACCCTATCCCATATTCCGAGATACTTAAACATTGCAGGCATTGCAGAAGACTTAAAACCACCTGCATAATGAAACCCCACATCGCACCAGAGCTCATTACGCTTAAAACGTCTTACAAGGGGTGAGGGCTTCTTATCTCTTTCCAGCACCAGCACTTTGTGGCCGTTTTTTTGCAGCACTATGGCGGCACTAAGACCCGAAAATCCTGAACCTATTACTATTGAATCGTATTTCAATTTTCAAGATCCAGTAAGAGGCACGAATTAGTACCTCCAAATCCCGATGAATTACAGAGGATTTTCTTCAAGTTGAAATCAGTTATTTCCTTTACAATTTTTAAGGGAGGAGCATCCTGTTCTTGTCTTTCAAAATTAAGATTAGGGGCAATAAAGTGCTCTGCGGCCATAAGCAGTGAGTAAACAACCTGACCGGCACCTGCCATCCACATCTCATGTCCGGTGTATGATTTCAAAGAGCTAACCCACGGCCCCTGTGCACCAAAAACATTATAAATAGCCGCCGCTTCCGCTCTGTCCCCTAAAGGTGTGGAGGTTGCATGAGCGCAGATATAATCCACCTCATCAGTGTTTGTGCACCCGCCTTTGAGACACTCTTCCATGCAGCGCTGAAGCCCCTCGCCTGTGGGGACAGCCAGATTCTTCCCGTCTGAGGAAAATGCGTATGATTTAACTGTGCACAGAATGGGAGCACCCCTCTTTCTTGCCAGCTCCTCTCTCTCTAAGCAAACAACAGCGGCACCGCCCCCAGGAATCAGCCCATCCCTCAGGGCGTCAAAAGGACGGGATGCCCTGTGAGGCTCATCCTCCCTGGTTGACAGGGCATTGATGGCGTCAAAGGCTGCCACGTTTTCCCAGTTGACTTCCTGCACACCCCCGCTTACGGCTCTGTCCTGTCTGCCCATGGCTATCAGACCGGCGGCCTGTCCTATGGCATGTCCGGCGCTTGCACAAGCTCCGCTTAATGTCCATGATGCGCCTCTGTTGCCTAACAACACGTTGAGATTCATTGTAACAGTGGAGGTCAGGGCCTGAAAGACCAGATTGGCGCCAAGAGACATCGTACTCTTTGCCTCCATAGTAAGGGCGGCCTGTTTATAATTAGCCAGCGTGCTGGAATCATTTCCCAGAATCAATGCGGTTTTCTCACTTCTGATTTCATCATCACTCCAGCCGGCCTGCCCGATTGCCTCCAATGCCGCCACATATCCGTGCTTGACAAACTCAGGCATCGAGAGGGATTTTTTTCTTTCTATTTTAGGCATCTGAAAATCATCAATAACACCGCTTAAGGCACTGCGGAAACCGATAACTTTACGTTCCGGTACAAGCCTGATGCCACCCTTGCAGTGCTTTAACGACTGTGTTACCTTTTCCTTACCACATCCTAAACATGAAACAATCCCCATTCCCGTAATAGCCACTGAGTGCATTGTGCAGTATTCCTGATCTTAAGTATCCAAAAGCATTCAGAAATACACTCCACTATGGATAACGACGGAGTTAATACCGGTATTATTTTCATTAAGCCCACCGTTTGACACATGGTGCCAGCGAAGCTGCACATAATATTTCTTTAATATATCCACACCAAAACCAAACTGTGGATTAAAATTAAAATTCAGTCCCTGACCCTCCACTTTAAAGCCGGTATAAATCACACCTATTCCGCCCAGGGCATAGATACCCGCACTATCAGGCTCAGTTGTAAGTAATAGTTTTACAAGGACACCCGCAGAGAGAATCAATTTAGCCGGACCATCCACAGTAGCGCCTGCCTGTGCCTCCAATATCCAATTAAGGACAGGGGAAGCCTTGTAGGGGAAAAAAGGGTCTCTGTCATAAACCCAAAAGACATCTGCAGTTGTAAATCTTATATCATCCGTATGAGGAGACCAGTTTTGGCCATAAGATACGCCAAGCCCCCGACTAACCGGCCCTTTGATTAAGCCAATCTCCTCAGCCCTTACTGCTACAGCCCATTGGAGCAATACAAGGACGGAAATGATTATCAATAAACCATGCCTTATCAACATATACCGCCATTTACGCCGATAACCTGCCCGTTAATGTAATCAGCGTTTTCAGAGGCCAGAAAACCCACCAACGATGCCACCTGCTCCGGCTTACCAAGTTTTTGTACAGGTATCATTTTCACTATTTCCTTTACTGGAAGGTCTTTAACCATGTCAGTCTCAATAAAGCCTGGAGCGACACAGTTAACATTGATTCCCCGTTTGCCGACCTCTTTGGCTAATGCTTTGGTGGCGGCTATCAGCCCGCCCTTTGCTGCGCTGTAGTTTACCTGCCCGGGGTTGCCTATAACGCCGGATACGGAAGCAATGTTTATAATCTTACCGCTTTTACGCTGCAACATGCCGGGCAACACCTTCATCGTCACGTTAAAGAATCCGTTTAATGTTGTGCCTATAACCGAAGTCCAATCATCCTGTGTCATCCAAATCATTAAGCTGTCACGGGCAATTGCGGCATTGTTAACTAAAACATCCGGCGTTCCCAGCCTTTCCGTCAGTTCAGTTAAGGCTCCGTCAACAGCTGCATTATCTGCCACATCAAACTTTAAAAGTAAAACCTTACGTCCAATTTGCTCAATCAGGCCGGCCACCTCCCGGGCCTGCTCGTCACGGCTGTGGTAGTTAAGCCAAATATCAAATCCTTGCCATGCAAGCTGTAAAGCTATTGACCTGCCTATCCCTCTTGATGCACCTGTTACCAATGCTATCATAAGAACCCGTTAAATAATACAGGGTTGCTGTCGAAAGAGTAACGAGGCGGCTGGGTGCTTTCGATGATGCCAACAAAGTTAATCGAATGAATGCAACCCGATATAAGCCGTTTATGAAGTTTACAAATAATAAAACAAGGCATTACCTACCGTTTTCCCCCAATTACAACACTATTTTATTGAAAAGCCGTGCCCGCATCTAAATTCTACATCTTTATAAATTAATTGTCAAGTTTTTTAAAGAGCGTGTCATACTACTGTCAATGAGGTTGGAGGTAAAAATCCTTTGGCGGTACTTATTTTAGTTCAGTTGGAATTAGACATTTCCCATGCGATATAATCCTCTGTAAAGTATTTTGGCCGCACCTTCTTGAACTCTTTTATCGAAAATAATACTTTATAATCGTTCAGAGAGTTCATGTTATTGATTTTTTCAACTACCGCTTCCACATCCCCGACACTCTTGCCATGTATAACCCCATAGAGATTATACAGCCACTGATGAGTTGTGGTACGTTCATAGCAGTGTGAGACGGCTTTAAAGGAAGCAATACTTGAGCCGACCTCAGCTATTCGCTCCTGCGGGACCCTCCACACCACCATCGCATTAGCACTGTAGCCCATCTTTCTGTGAAACATAACGGCGGCAATCCGGCGTATTATTCCGCGCTTTTGAAACTCCCTGAGTTTATCCAGAAGATAATCCTCATCAAGCCCTAAGATTTCAGCAAAATGCAAAAACGGTTTTCCAACCAGCGGCATATCTATCTGAGTTACACGCACAATTTGTTTTTCCTCGTTTGTAAGAGGTATAAAGACATTTTTGTTTACTTGCACCTCTTCCCTGTCACCGGCCTCCCAGTAAGAGCCAAGCATAACGTTTATTTTAAAACGCTTCACCGGTGCTAAAATTGCGTAGTCTGTAACACCGCAGAGCTCTGCAAGCTTTTGTACTGTTTTATCAAGTCCGTTAAAAACGCTTGAATCCACCGCTATTGTAAACCAGAGATTAAAAAACTCTGAACGTTCGTAATTATGGCTTACGCCTGGATACGTGTTTATTATTTTAGCCGCTGAGTCTATGGTGTCGGAGGTAGTTCTGAAAGCAACCAACGCTACCTCATAGCCGAGCATTTTCGAGTCGTAAATAGGCGATATTTGTCTTATTATTTTATTGTCTTTAAGACTCTTTATCCTGTTGATAAGCTCTGTTTGCGTCAAACCGAGGGTTACTCCCATCTCTGAAAACGGCTCCTTAGTAATGTATATGCCCCTTTCCAGAAGTTTGATAATTTCATCCTGTTCCATCTGATTTCCTGCCTCTCTTAATATATGAAAATACCGGAAGGGCTTGGAACTTCATACAATGGTTTGAGTTCCATGCTTTTCATGTCAATTGATTTGATCATGTTTTCAAAGTACGATGATACATAAAGGGTGCTGCTGTTTTTTGAAAATCTCATGTGCATTATTCTTCTGCCGGCTTCTATGTTTTTAATCACTTTTTGGCCGGCTAATTCTATAATTGTTATGTAATTATCCATATCTCCGCTGTAGTTTACCGCAATGTATTTGCCATCCGGCGACACTACGACAAATACCGGAAGGCCGATTAGTTCGATAAACCCAAGATGTTGAAAATTATTAATATCGTATAACATCAGCTTTTTATCGCCTACAGCAGGTATGTAGGCTTTCCTGTGGTGTATTCCCCATGTGCCGAAGTGCGGGATTTTATACACAACTTCCGTCCCCGCCTTTATTATATATTCGTTGTACTGAAAGTCTTTAAGGGAAAGAGCCCCGGTGCCTCCCTTAAAAAAACCTACCATGTAGGTATCATCGGAAAGTAATGCATCGAAAGGCAAGTTACCGGTTGTCTTTATGGTTTTAATTTTTTCAAAGTTTTTATCGGCATTGTGTATCCAAATTTCATCTCTGTCCATAAGTGCATACATAAAGTAGTTATCTGCACACTTTATTCCAACATTTCTTGATTCTGTATCAAATTTCTTAACTACCTCCAGATTAAGGTCAAGAAAGACAACATCACGGGGGTCATAATTCGCTACACCGATAAAGTTTCCACAAGAGACAAAACCAATGCCACTTTCACCAACTGCTACTTTTTTAACAACAGTGTCAGTGGTTGTATCTATTTTGGAAAAATAGCCGTCTCTGCTGATAACATAGGCAAACTTACCGTAAAATTTTAACGTTGCATGGTTTAAGTTACCAAGACCGGCAATTTCATATGATTTCTTTTGTTCATCTATAACGGCAAGTGCACCACGCTCACGCTCCACAACATATATCTTCTCCGCCTCTGACGTGCTTACCCATAAAAGGCAGCATATAGTTGATATTATGGCTGTTAGATAAGACATCCCGGGTCCTCCGCATCATAAGTTCCATAAAAGGCATAAGCCCGCGCCCTGCAGTTACCGTTACAAATCGCCAAATACTCACAATTCATACATTTACCTTTAACCTTCCTTGGCTTTTCTCTGAGCATGGTTAATAAGCCGTTGGAGTTCCAGATTGAAGTTAATGAGTTTTCGTGCAGATTGCCGCAGTTATGTACAAAAAACGGATCCGGCCTTACCTCACCCCTGTGGTTTATATTCATAAGTTTCACTCCTGCCTGGTTTCCACCCCAATGTGTTAAGCTCTGCAAAAGGATTGGATAAACCTCCGGCAGCTGCTCCTGTACAGTGTTTAGAAACACCACAGCCTCGGAGTCATTGTTGCCGGTAACTATTTTTGTTATGCCACCCTCTTTAAAATACTCAATTGTTTTATTAATTGTCAATCTAACCGAGGACAAATACTCCTGCCGTTTTGGTAACATCAGGTCTTTGCCACGCCCTGATGTGACTATGTGTGATATGTAGAGTTTTGGAATTTTCATTTCCTCAACAAGTCTGAATATGTGAGGCAGACTTCTATAAGTAAGATTTGAAAGAGTAAATCTGACCCCGACGTTAATTCCGGCCTCCATGCAAAGCCCTATAGCCCGTATAGAGCTGTCGTATGCACCGAATCTACCACGAAAGTGGTCGTGCACTCCGGGCTCTCCGTCAATGCTTATCCCGACATACTGAAAGGAGTCCTTTATCTTATCAATTATATTTTCGTTTATTAATAAGCCGTTAGTTGAAAGTGTCAGATTCAAACCGCTCTTTCTCATGATACCGGCAATATCGAAAATATCCTGTCTGAGGAGGGGCTCCCCACCGGAGAGAATTACCATTTTTACACCTGACTCTTTTAGTTGCGGCAACACACCGGCTATTGTTTCAATACTCATTGTGCTTTGAAGTTCCTCATTAGCACTTGAGTAACAGTGCTTGCATGTAAGATTACACTTATTAGTCAGATTCCAGATGCAAACAATACCCTTCATTTCCTTATAAAGTTTTCCTGATGAGGAGTCGTGAAGAAACTCTGAAAGCCGAAGCATTTAGTTATCCTTAAACTCATACATAAATCTTAAAATCACTTCCAACTCTTCCTTTTTCAAGTTAAGGTGAGGCATTGCCGAGGTTTTACTGTACTGCTCTTTTGCAGACTTTTCAGGGTCAACTATGTGGGCAACAATTTTACCTTCATCTCTGTTATTTACAATCCACTTGAAAGAGGGACCGAAGGCCTCACGGGTCGTGTGGTGGCAGCCCCAGCACTTTACATTAAATACCTCCTGTCCAAGTTGAAACTTCTCATATGAGCGGGATTTATGCACAAAATTGTATTTCCCAACCGGCAAAACGGCCTTAACCCTCTTTAGCTCTTTTAAAGTTGCCGAGTCATAAAACACCAATTCACCATCAGGGTCAAACACGCTAACCATAGCAATAGAGCCATCGCCGGTAAACTCCGTATGCGTTGCCTTTTTGCCCTTAAGTGGCGTTATTTCCCTCATACTGAAGTCTTTTTTATTTAATAAGACCAGTTTATCCGACCCATTGTCTATCCATAAATAAGGAGTTTTAGGCGTTGTCTTTACAAAAAACCCCTCACCCCCGATTTCTATCTCTTTAACCATATCCCAGTTATACATTTTCCATACTGATATGGTGGGTTTACTTATGTGAGGAGTCGCAAAATAAAAATCCCCGCCGCTATACCAAAAAGCGGCAGGCGCAAGGTGGGGCATACTCTCCATCTCTCTTCTATAAACTTCTTTTTCCGTATGAAGATCATAAACTATTACCAGCTTTTTACCTCGTGAGGTACCAACTACATACCGCTCTAGAGGATCTATAAAGAAATCATCGAAAGTACATTCAACTGTAGTGTAGTCTATCTTAAAATCAATTGTGTTTAATTTGCCGATTAGCGGCTTTTCGTTTATTGTAAACAGAGCCTTATCGTCACTATACGTTTCATAGATAGCGTTAATGCGTCCTGGAACCTCCAGGGTCTTAACCGGACTCAGGTCGGCCGCCGATAAAATTTCTATTTGCTGCGGCATAAGGCACGCCGCCAATATATATTTACCATCTCTTGAGAGACTTATATTTCTAAGATTCACACAGGCTCTTACCTTGCCGTAGTAGCGCTCATCAGTAAGGTTATACTTGCCTATCCAGCCGTCTCTTGAGGGAATAAAAAACATTTTTCCATCTGTTGAAAACTTCCCGCCACCGTGGACGTTTTGGAAATCAAACCAGTCAAAAGCCCTGTCGTTATACATTATCCATACTTTATTCCTACCTCTTTCAACAACAGCGGTTATGTTTTTTTTGTCAACAATTTTCTTAAACTGCTCGATACTGACCGGGTTTATTTCAGTTTTGTTAAGTGTTATGCTTTGTAAAATATCACTCTTGTCCCACTTTACCGTTGCCGGGGATCTGACAAAAGAAATTATATTTTTTACCTCAGCATCCGAGGTATCCGGAAACGAGGGCATCTGAGTTGCGGGCAATCCTTCCCTTATGACTTTTGTAAGAGCCTGGTCGGAGTACTTCTTAAGAAGAGGTGGAAGAAGCGGAGAGGCTGTTTTTCCCAGCCTGTCCGCTCCATGACATTGTGAACAATATTTGTTGTACTCCTCCCCGTCTCCACACAATGCTGAAACGGGAAGGAGCACTATAACTATCACTACTGCTACAAAGTACTTAAAAAACATCAACTGAGTGATTAATAGATGTCATCTTTTGTATTGTAAACATTAAAGTGTCCGGTAGGAGTCCTTACCCAGTCGCCTGTGATTTCGTTTTTGATAGCAAATGTTTTTGCGTCATAAACCAACAGAGCTGTTGTATCGGCCTTTTTACCCCAAACGGATACCCAAATCTCGTCTCCGGCTTTGTTAAACTCAAAGTGTACCGCCCTGCCCTTATACTTATCAGGCATTTCGATTGTTTTTACAACCTCAAGTGTCTTTTTGTCAACTACAAATACGGATCTCTGGAGCTTAGCATCAGGATTTAACGGTCTGTCAGCCCACATATAGTCAGATTTAGGATGTGTTTTGACAAAGAGATTACCGCCGCCCTCGCCAGGCAGTTTGATTTTCTTTACGACTTTCCATGCATTGTTTTTATGGTTTACAGGGTCTGTGCCAATACATGCTATTGTGTTGTCGCCAAGGTGGCCTGTACACCATATCGGACCTAATTCGGAATGTTTGATATTTGCTCCGCGTCCAGGGTGCGGCTTCACACCGGTCTCTACTTTCGCTACAAGCTTTTTATCGATAGTATCTACAACAACAACAGTGTTTTTCATATTTGCAGCGACAAGGAAATACCTTTGCGTTGAATCCCATCCACCGTCATGAAGGAATCTCTCCGTGTCAATGGCGGCAAGCTTGAGGTTTTTAAGGTCAGAGTAATCCACCAGCCATGTCTGTCCGGTTTCTTTTATATTGACTACCCAAAGAGGATCATGCGTGGATGCAACGATGGAAGCAACTCTCGCTTCTCTTAAAAACTCGTTGGTATCATAGGTGTAGCTGCTGGTGTTTACTATTTTCAAAGGCTCAAGTGTCTCACCGTCAAGCACGACAAAACTTGGCGGCCAGTAGCAGCCTACAATAGCCAGCTTATCAATAAAGTCGCCGGCTGTTCCCTTGTATTTGCTTGTGTCAACGCTTCTTGCGTCATAGCATGTTTTTACCTCCGCCACCTTATCAGGTTTTTTCAGCCACAGGTCGATGAGCGTAGTTTTTCCATCTCTTCCGATAGAGTAGAAATATCTGCCGGATGCGCTGGATCTTAGTATGTGCACGGCAAATCCGGTATCTACAATATTTACGAGTTCTTTGGTATCACCGTCCACAATGGCAACCTTTCCGGTATCTCTTAAGATGATACCCATGAAGTTTTGCCAGTCACGATTATGCTCCGGCGCCTTTGGCCTGCTGTCAGGCTGCAAATGCACCTTTCTTGAGCTCTTCATCTGCTCTAAAGACATCTCAGCAGGTGACGGTGGCTCATGTTGAATATAACGAGCTACCAGATCAATTTCCTCAGGAGGCATAACACCTTGTTTACCCCAGTCGGGCATACCGCCGGGTAATCCGTTTGTCAGGATTAACTTCAGATTTTCAGTTCCGATGTTTTCCATTTTGTCGGGCGTAAGAGCAGAACCTGTAGCTCCCTTTCTTAACATACCGTGACAACCTGCACATCTGTCAAAATAAATCCCTGTCGCTTTTGTCATCTCAGCCGCTGTTATTGGGGGAGGCGGCTTTTTCTCTGGTGTAGCTTTCTTATCCGCAGTGGCTTTCTTATCTGCGGTGGCTTTCTTATCTGCCGTTGTGGTTTTTTTGTCCTCAGCATATGCCCCTGAGGACACTAATATCGCCAGCACTAACAATACTAAAAGACTTTTACTTTTTTTCACCATAGACTGTTTCAGAACGGTTGTTCCTTATTTACCCCCTATTTTTTTTATGTTCATAGACAACGTCGTTGTCACAAAATTAACTCACAGTTGTTATTATATTCATGTCTCACTTTAATAGCCCGGCTACTAAAGTAACATTTCATAAATCTATACTGAAGCGCACTATTGGGTATGTAACTTAAGTCACTAAGATGTTGCTTCTGCATTATTTAATTTTTGATAGTCACAGACATTTGCACTGTGTTAAAATATGATGGTCTGCTTAGTATTTTTGTACAATATGTTACAAATCATATTATAAACCTCAAATAATATGATTTAATATAACACTTAGATAACACTAAAAGACAGCTTAGTTGTCATTAAACAAAAAACATTTCAAAAGAGGAGATACTATGAGCGCATACCTTGAAATAACATTGAAAATTGATGCAGCAGACAGGCCTAATGCAGCAGGTGTATATACAAAGTATAAACAACCTTTTTTAAGCGGCATTACCGGCGCAAAATCTAAGGAATTACTCGTACGTGATGAGGATGTACAAGTGCTGCACGGTTTTGACACTGTGGATTCAGCTAAGGCATACCTTACCAGCGATCTGTTTAATAAAGATGTGGTTGAGGCTCTGAAACCGTACATCAAGGCCACACCCGAGGTCAGAATTTATCAGGTAGCATAAGGGAACTTATGGAAGGCACCGGCCGTTACCTTACGAGGTGCCTTCCCCACCCCTCCTTAAAAAGGCGGGGGCCCGCAGGGTGGGGTGGTTCTTCTCATTTACTTTTTTGATTGCAACATGGTATTAGTACCTCTGCGTAGCTTTCTCCCAGCCGCCTCGTTACTCTTTTGACTGCTACTTGGTATTAAACCCCCTTTATTAATATTCTTACCCACACAAAACGGAAAGGAACCAAAAATTTCTTGATTTTTTAATTCTAATAGGTTATATTAGTACTAATGTTGGTAATGTCAATTACTAATTACTTTATTATAGGTGCTGAAGGGAAGGTATATGAAAAAACTGGAAACAAAAAAGAATTCACCTTTGCACAAAAATGATTTACCCCTCTATGCAATCGGAGTGGCTGCCGAGTTGGTAGGCATAACCGATCAGACACTGAGATTGTACGAAAGACACGGGCTTATCAAACCGGCAAGAAGAAATAAAAACAGATATTACTCGGAAAATGACGTTAAGTGGTTGCATTGCATAAGAGACCTGATTCACCAGAGAAAGATAAGTATTGAAGGTTTAAAGCTCCTTCTGGACTATGCTCCATGCTGGGAGATAACAAGCTGTCCTGAGCAAAAGAAAAGTATTTGTTCAGCTTTTGTTGATAAGTCTATGTCATGCTGGGAGTTAAGCAAAAAGAGATGTATCAAGGAAAACGGGGTAAATTGCGAGGATTGTATAGTTTACTTAAAAAACTTCAAAAAACCTTAATTTACATGTGGCTTAATTTTTAATAAATTATAAGTACAAATTATGATTTTAATGTAAAATATTTTTCAACTGAACCGGAAGGATAAGGAGGAAAAGATGGCGGAAGTAAAGGTGGCAGGGCAGCCTAAGAAAAAAGGTTTTTCAATGGGAGGCTCTGTAAGTGATAAAGACTTAGTGGTTTTTACACGCCAGTTTTCAACAATGATTGATGCAGGACTTCCACTTGTGCAGGCACTGGATATACTGTCTGAGCAATCGGAAAATCCTTTCTTCAAGAATATTATACGTGAAATGAAATTAGAAGTGGAAGGGGGTGCGACATTTTCCGATGCTTTAAAAAAGCACCCTAAGGTATTTGACGAACTTTATGCCAACATGGTTCAGGCGGGTGAAACGGGCGGTATTCTTGATACCGTGCTCCAGAGACTGGCAGATTATATAGAAAAATCCATGAGGCTTAAAAAGAAAGTAAAAGGGGCTATGACTTACCCGATTGTTATTATCTCAATAGCGGTTATCTGTATAGGCGTTATTATGGTATTTGTCGTACCGACATTTGCCAAGATGTTTGCCACACTTGGAGGTACGCTACCTGCCCCGACAAGGGTGATTATAGCACTGAGTGGTTTTATAGCGGGCTGGGGCGGCGTAATGATTGTTGTAGTTGTGGTGGCTGCCGTGTTTGTTTATAAACAGATTCGCAGTACCGATAAGGGAAAATACGTTACGGATCAGATATTATTGAAATTGCCCATATTTGGCATTCTTATAAGGAAGGTGGCTGTTGCTAAATTTACAAGAACCCTTGGCACGCTAATCTCAAGCGGTGTGCCTATTTTGGAGGGGCTTGAAAATACCGCAAAAACCTCCGGCAACAAAGTTGTAGAAAGAACAATATACACGGTAAGGAGCGCGGTAACGGAGGGGTTGGCGTTATCTGACCCACTAAGTAAAGCTGGAGTTTTTCCACCCATGGTTACCAGTATGATAGCAATAGGAGAGTCAACCGGAGCTTTGGATGCTATGTTGTCTAAAATAGCGGATTTTTATGATGAAGAGGTTGACAACACAGTTTCAAACCTGACAGCTCTTATGGAACCTCTGATGATTGTTTTTCTTGGCGGAACTGTAGGTTTTACCGTTGTTGCCATGTATTTGCCCATCTTCAAGATGGTCACGCTCATTAAGTAAAGTTGATTGGTGAGATAAGAAAAGTCAGGGCACTGATACTTCTCAGGGTCTTTATCACTTATCTTTTGCTTGCATCGTTTTTCCTCTATGGCGGGAAGTTTGCCATTTTTCCATATCCTGTTTTGCTTTCCAACCTTGCAGTGTTCATATTCATTCTGACAATTCTTTATCTACTTATACTCAAGAGGCTTCAAAAGACCCGCGATGTTGAAACAGGCGACAGGTTTTACTTGTTTACTTATTTTCAGATTGTGTTTGATATCTTTTTAATTCTTTTTCTAATTATCATAACAGGGGGGATAGACAGCTGGTTTTCCTTTCTTTTGCTTGTAAATGTAATATCGGCAGGTGTAACGCTTGGCCGGCCTCCAATTATGGTAACGGCATCTTTAAACTCAATCGGCTATGGTGTGCTTATCGGGCTGCAATTTTACCGGGTACTAAAAGTTCCATACTCACCTGTATTAATTGGCCAGGATTTCTTTTATAACATCTTTGCTAATATAACGGCTCTCTTTCTTACCGCCTACTTGAGCCGTCACCTTCTTATCAGGCTTGAAAAAACCTCCAGTACTCTTAAACAAGCTGAAAACGATTTTCAGGACCTCTATTCCTTTCATCTGGAGGTTATAGAAAACATACCGGCAGGGTTAATTTACACAGACAAGATAGGCAATATAGTACTCTTTAACAGGCCTGCCGAAAAAATCACCGGCATTTCAAGAAAAACGGCAACTGAGAAAACGTTGGAAGATATTTTTAAGTTTGTGCCTGTTCCAATCTCCAACGGAATTTTTAAGGGTACAATTACAGATTACAGTGATGAGAGCGAGAAAATTATAGAAATGAAGATATCCTCACACATAAATACTTCCGACCGGCTTATGGGGTTTGTTATAGCCTTTGAGGATCAAACAAGGATAACCGAGCTGCAGAGGGATATGAAAGAAAAGGAAAAACTGGCGGCCATTGGAGAGCTTTCTGCAAACATTGCCCATGAGATAAGAAACCCCCTGGCGGCATTAAGAAGCTCAGTTGAAATGCTCCGTGAAGACAGTCTCTCCGGCAGGCTTAAACCTGAGCGTACAACTCGTATTATGGACATCGCCATTAAGGAAATGGATAGACTCAATAAGATTATCACGGATTTTCTTATATACTCAAGCCCCAAACCTCCAAATCTGGCCATGGCGGAGTTAAACAAGGTGCTGCGTGAGAGTGTGGACATGCTGCGTACCTCAGTAATAACGTATGTAGAGGGTGGCAGGCAGATAAGCATTAACTATGACGAGCCGGAGAGGGTATTTCTAATCCTTTGTGATGAGGATAAAATTAAGCAGGTGTTTTTGAATCTCGGGATAAATGCCCTCCAATCGCTGGTAAACGGCGGGCAACTTAATATTTCAGTCAAATCCGCCGGAAGTTTTATTAAAATAACCTTTAATGACACAGGAACAGGGATAGAAAGTGATGTTTTAAAAAAGATATTTTATCCATTTTATACAACAAAAAGAGGGGGGTCGGGCCTAGGCCTTGCCATAGTGTACAGAATAATAGAGGAGCACTCGGGGAAAATAAAGGTAGTAAGTATTCCCCAAAAAGGTACCACGTTTGACATCTTTTTGCCTGGAGGCTGATATATGGAATTTGGGAAAATCCTAATAGTAGAAGATGAAAGGAGCATGAATGAAATCCTGAGAATGCTTTTAGAGGGTGAGGGATATGAGGTGTTCTCCGCTTATGACGGTAAGGAGGGGTTGGAAGCTGTAAAGAAAGACATATTTGACATAGTGTTGACAGATATAAAAATGCCGCTGCAAACTGGATTTGAGGTTTTAAAAGGAGTGAAAGAGCAGTCTCCCGAGACAATTGTAATAATGATAACAGCTTTTGGAACAACCGAGGATGCCATAGAGGCGATGAAAGCCGGAGCTTACGACTATATAAATAAACCATTTAAGATAGACGAAATACGGTTAATAATAAAAAAAGCTCTTGAAAAAAGGCGGTTGAGCAGGGAAGTAAAAAACTTGAAAGACCAACTGGAGGGCAGCTACCGGTTTGAAAATATAGTGGGCAAGAGTAAGAGTATGAAGGACCTTCTGATGGCGGTTCCGAGGGTGGCCGATAGCAACTCAAATGTGTTATTAACAGGTGAGACCGGATGCGGTAAGGAGCTGCTTGCCCATGCCATTCACAAGCTAAGCAAACGGTGTGCAAATGATTTTGTGGCGATAAACTGTGCAGCCCTGCCCGAGGGTCTATTAGAGAGTGAACTTTTTGGCCACATGAGGGGCTCTTTTACAGGGGCCTCCTCAAACAAAGAGGGGCTTTTTGAAGTGGCAAATGCAGGCACCATCTTTTTGGATGAAATCGGAGATATGCCCCTTTCACTACAGGCAAAGCTGCTTCGGGTGCTTGAGGATGGCACTTTCAGAAGAATCGGCGGAACTAAAGACCTTACGACTGATGTCAGAGTAATATCGGCAACAAACAAAATTCTTAAAGATGAATCCACTGCAGGTAGATTCAGAAGTGATCTCTATTACAGGTTAAACGTTATTCCACTTCACATTCCTCCTTTGAGAAGCAGAAGGGACGACATCCCTATACTCATTGATCACTTTCTGGAAAAAAACAACATAACCGGCAGAAAGTTTTCCAACAGTGCCGTAGATGCTCTTATGAAATACTCATGGCCGGGGAATGTCAGAGAGCTTGAAAACATCATAGACAGAGTGCTCACCTTCTCCGAGGCAGAAACAATTACAGAAGATGAACTCCCTGCAGAGCTCAAAGAGCAGGCTATTTCTATAGAGTTTCCGCAGGAAGGGGTTTTTCTTGATGACATATTGATGGATACAGAAAAGCTGTATCTCAAAAAATCCCTTGAGATAGCCCACGGAAACAAAACAGATGCGGCTAAATATCTTAACATATCGTTTCGACAATTCAGGCACAGACTTAAGAAATACGGCATTGAATGAACACCTGGGAGGGAGTTTCTTAGCAGAGATACAACCCACATGAGAATCAATATTGATTTCATCTTAAAGAATCTATATGAGCATACATTTAGGTTTTAATATAAACTTGCCAAATAACCGTATTTTTTGCTATGTTAAATCAAAGATTAGCAGGAGTGTGATTTGGTACGTACTAAGATAACTAAACTTGGCAAGTATGAAGTAAAGGAAGAGATAGGCCGTGGCAGCATGGGGGTGGTTTACAGGGGGTTTGACCCGTTTTTAGACAGGGAGGTAGCCCTGAAAGTGGCGCTGTCTGAGATGATGCAGGATAAGGAGTACTCCCAGAGGTATAGCAGGATGTTTTTTAATGAGGCCCGGGTTGCCGGTATGCTTGACCACCCAAACATAGTCCACGTTTATGATGCAGGAATGGAGGGCAGCTATAGCTATCTTGTTATGGAATATATAAAGGGTGGGAAGACCCTGAGGGATTTCTCTAAGCTCCCCAGCCTTCTGCCACAGGAGAAAGTACTTGCTATAATATTTAAATGCTGTAAGGCACTTGATTATGCCCATGCACTTGGTGTTATTCACAGAGATATAAAACCGAGCAACATAATGCTTACAAAGGACATGGAAGTAAAGTTGGGGGATTTCAGTGTGGCTCAGATAGTAAAGGGTGATGAGACTCAGGTAACGGGTTTTCTTGGCTCTCCGCTTTATATGTCTCCGGAGCAGGTGAAGGAAGAGGAGCTGACAAACCGCACTGATTTGTACTCTGTAGGGGTGGTTTTGTTTGAGCTCTTAGCAGGGGTACCTCCATTTAGCGGCGACAATGTATCCAGCCTCATATATAAAATAATAACTGAGGACCCTATACAGATACGGCAGATACGGCCGGAGATACCGGAGACGGTTGCAAATATCATTAAAAAGGCGCTAAGCAGAAATCCGGATGACCGGTACCAGAGAGGGCTTGATTTTGCCGCAGATATAAGCCATGCCTACAGAACTCTGAAGCACTCCGGACAAGGAATTAAAGAGCAGGAGAAGTTTGAAAAACTTAAAAAACTGGAATTCTTTAAAGATTTTTACAATTCTGAATTGTGGGAAGTTATAAAAGCCTCCGACTGGGTAGAGTATGAACAGCAACAGAGGATAATAACGGAGGGAGATATAGATGAATCCTTCTACATAATAGTCTCCGGAGAGGTATCGGTGTTGAAAGGAGACAAAGTTTTGGTTAACCTCAAAGTTGGAGATTGTTTCGGAGAGATGGGGTATCTATCAAAATCCCGCAGGACAGCGGATATCATATCCTCCACACAAGTATCTCTTCTTAAAGTAAACGGCACACTGATAGACAAGGCCTCAGTGCATTGTCAGCTCAGATTCAATAAGGTTTTTTTAAGGACACTGATAGAGCGCCTGACAAGGACATCCGAGGAGCTTGCAAGGGATCGCTTAAAGCGCTCCTTAGAAAGTGTGTGAAATAAAAAAAGGGGGATATACCCCGATGGCTGAGAAAGTCAGAGTCATGCTCGTTGAGGACGAGAGTATTATAGCGTTAGATATAAAGAGCAGCCTGGAGATTATGGGTTATGCTGTAACGTCCATATCATCTGAGGCCGGGGACGCTATAAACAGGGCAAAGGCGGAGCTGCCTGATCTGATTCTCATGGATATTATGCTTGGCGGTAAAATGGAGGGGATAACAGCGGCCCGGCATATCCGCCAGACTTATGGAATACCGGTGATATTCCTCTCAGCATACTCAAGCGAGGAGATTCTTGCCAGAGCCACATCCGCAGACGCTTTCGGGTATATGCTTAAACCTTTCAGGGAAGAGGAGCTTCGCAATGCCATAGAGATGGCCCTTTGTAAACACAAAATGGAAAAAAGCATTTATGAGACCAAGCAGCTATTATACACCACTCTGGTAAGTATAGCAGACGGTGTGGTAACTACAGATGCAAGGGGGATTATCACGTTTATAAATCCGGCGGCTGAGGAACTGACTGGTTTTTCCTCCTCAGAGGTAGTGGGAAGATTCCTGCCCTCACTAATAACATTTACAGATGAATCAACAGGGCAAACCATAGACAATCCTGTTGAAAGAGCTATAACAGAAAAAATGTCCGTTACGTTTACAAACCATATATTAACAACAGCCGTGGGCAGGGTAGTGCCTGTAAGTGAGAGTGCAGCACCGATAAAAGATGACATGGGGCAATTGATTGGGGTGGTTTTAACATTTAAGGATCACAGTGAGCGGAAGCGGTTGGAGGCAAAGCTCCATCGTTTGACAATAACCGACTGTCTAACGGATTTGCACAACCGGAGGGGCTTCTATGTGCTTTCCGAGCAATACCTGAAGGTATCCCGCCGTATGCAACGTGATGTATATCTTGTCTTTATAGATGTTGACGGTATGAAATATATAAACGATACGTACGGACATCTGACCGGTGATACGGCGCTTATGGATGCAGCGGGAGTTTTAAGGGAAACCTTCAGGGAATCGGATATAATAGCCCGTCTGGGCGGGGATGAGTTTGTGGTACTTATTACAGATGAATCATCGCTTTCCGAAACATCAATAACCGAAAGGCTTAACGCTGCAGTTGAACAGTTCAACAAAAAGCATATTAGACATTATAACCTTTCGCTGAGTGTGGGTGTGGCAAAATGCACGCCTGAGAGCACTTGCACAATGGATGAGCTAATGGCATATGCCGACAGGCTTATGTATCAACAAAAACAGACAAAGAAACCCGACAAGGTTTATGATAAAAGTCTTACTTAGAGAGGGCTGTAGATGATAAGAACTGTGTTTTTGTTTCTTGCTCTTATAACCATAACCCCAGCTGATGCGGGCGGTGTGATGAAAGTAACAAAAGAGGAGCTCAAAAAACAACTTGGCTCTGCAGATGTGACAGTGATTGATGTGCGCTCGCAGATGGCTTACAACGCAAGCAAGATTAAGATTAAGGGAGCTGTGAGGGAAAATCCTGCTATGTTTGGACAGTGGGCGCATAAATATCCAAAAGACAAAACGCTGGTATTCTATTGTACCTGACACAGTGAGGAGTCAAGTGCCAGTTTGGTACAAGAGTTTTTGAAGATGGGCTACACGAAAGTATATGCGTTAAAAGGCGGCTGGACAGAATGGGAAAAGGCAAAGTACCCCACCGAGGCTAAATGATTTATACCAAGTTGCCCATCGCTCATACCAAGTAGCAGTCAAAAGAGTAACGAGGCGGCAAGGAGAAAGCGACCTCCCCTTACAGGGGATTCCCCTTTTAGGGGAGCGTACGTCAAGGAGCTTTCGACGAAGCCAACAAAGTTAATCGAATGAATGCAACTTGGTATCAATAAAAATAAACAGGTGGATACATTGACAGATAGATTAGTAATTTTTTAATATTGTCGTTAGGTACAAAAAAAAACTACAAAAAGGCCTGTACAGAGATGGTAACTATAGTAATTCCTACGTTAAACGAGGCGGCAACTATTGGTGCAGTGATAGAAGGCTGCAAGAAGCACTCTGATGAGATTATTGTCATTGACGGCAATTCCACAGACGGAACCAGAGAGATTGCACAAAATATGTCTGTTAAATGTATAACCGACAGCGGCAGGGGCAAGGGAGCAGCACTAAGGCAGGCCATAGAAGAGGTCAGGGGTGATATTATCGTCTTTATAGATGCTGACGGCTCACATGAACCAAATGACATCCCTAAACTTATTGAGCCGATTGTTAAGGGCGAGGCTGACCACGTTACCGGCTCACGCCTGCTTGGCGGCTCAAGTGAACTCCACGGCGGCTTTGATGAGTTTTTCAGACTAATGGGAAGTTCTTTTATCACAGCCTGCATCAACTGGCGCTACAGGGTCAGAATAAGCGATTCCCAAAACGGCTTCAGAGCTATTAGAACAAATGTGGCAAAACAATTAAAACTTAAAGAAAACATTACCACTATCGAACAGGAAATGATTATGAAGACTCTTAAAGGCGGATTTAAACTCTCAGAGGTACCCTCACATGAGTATAAACGTAAGGCCGGATACTCTAAAATAAAATTATCCAAAGTGTGGTTTAGATATGGCTATTCTCTGGTTAAATATTTACTTTAACGCCTGGCACTTCAACATGGAATATCTTTAGGTCAGGTGTGACCCTGCACCGGCTTACGTTTTATTTATATTTTTGTTTAATAGCTAAAATTGTCTGATCGCGCAGTGTTTTCAGATATCTGAGGGTGTTTTGATCTACCACTAAGTCACCGGCTATGGGTTTATCAATATAAATAAGGCCAAGAGGTACCTTATTAACCTTTATAGGAAACAACATAAATGTTTCCGAGTCCAGGAGATTTCTGTACCAACTGGGTATCCGGTCTTTTAATCTGTCGTCATTGACATCATTTATGAGGATATCTGAGGTATTGTGCAGCGATTCACTAAAGACATCTTTGTATGCATCACCAAAATAGAACCTGAAATTATTTATTATCACCGCAACATTCTCTCCAAAACCAAACCTGCCCTCCATGACGTTTTCCCGCGACGCCTTTATTGATATTATTATTCGCAGAGGATTGAGCCCCCTGAACATGATTTCAAGGATCATTCTCAGCACATCGTTTAGTGAATAGTCCTCCAGTAGAGAGGAAGCTACTTCCTGAATTCCCCTGGAAAATATCAACTCAGGGCTTTCGCCACGGCCAAACATGGTGGCCTTACACTCAAGCATTTGCACGCCGTCTTTACTGTTATAGTCTTGTTGCTTTACAGCGGCCTGATCTTTGATTTCCGGAGCCTCACTAAGTAGTTGTTTATTTTTGAGAAGATCCTTTAGTGACTTTGCAAGACCAATCCGGCCTACATCTACATTAAAATCCTTTCCGTAGCCGTCTATTTCAGCATAAGACTTATTGAGGATTACCATGAGTTGTTCTTCACTTATGGTAAAACAGTTTTTGTATTTATTCATAAGTTTTAAGACGGCTTTTTTCCATGCATCAGGTCCCTTTGATGCGTTACCGACTGCCCGACACAGTTCACTGGAGAAGTTCACTATGGTTCTTATTGAGTCTGAATCATTTTCGGGTTTAGCAACCTCAGGCTCATTGAGCCTTTGCATGCTGAAAACTATCTGAGGTGAAAGAAGCCACTCCTTGCCCATGAGCATTCCGATTTTCTCGTAAGAAATCCCAAAAACATTCATTGAAGCGCTGTTTTCTGCAACCCCGTCCTTGGTAAACTCCGTGACTTTGATTGCCTCTGTAGGCATATAATAAGTTGCCAGAGTTTTGCCTAAGTCAAAAAACATAGAACACAGAAACGCCTCCTCCACGTTACGGTTACCTATAGCCTTAGAGACTTCTCTGGCAATAACAGCGCTGAGAAAACTTCCCATCATCACGTTTCTTAGCTCAGCGGCCAGTGACTTGTTTTCAATATTTTCAAAAAGCATAAGAGACAGGGCAGCGTTTCTAATATGGTCAAGGCCTAAAACATAAACGGCTCTTGAAATTGTGTTAATCTTGCCTCCGTACTGAGCCCTTATGTACTGAGCGGTATTGACGATTCTCAGAATTTTGTTGGTTAATGCAAAATCGTTAAGAATCGTATCTGTCAACTCCGTAATGGTAGCGTCACTTTTAGATGTAGCCTGTTTGCTGATTAACTTTATGGTATGAGAGGCAGCGGGGAGTTCCTGCAGGTCTTCCAGTTTCTTCTTCAGTATTTCTATTGTATCTTCTTTCTTTCCCATTGTTATCCTTTCATTTCAGATTTTGAGACTTGCCCTTTGAGTTTACCATCAAGAGATAACACCTCCTGTTCCAGCACATCTATTAGCACCTCGAGCTCTCTGTTGCCGGTTTGGAAATCTGTCACTATTGATTTAATCGCCTCGGATTTCTCAGCCTTAGCCTTATGGCGGTTGGTAAGGTGGTTATTTAACTCCGCTACAGTATGAAACCGCCGTATCATCTCAGTTACCATATCCTTAAACTCAACAATTAAAGAGTGTTGATTCTTAATCACAGAGTTTTGCTCTCTGACCACAGTGTTTTCTTTTACAGCTGAGTTTTCCCTTGATACAGTGTTTTTCCTTGCCGCAGAGGCTTGCTCTGCAGCTTTGTCAGCTTCAGCAAGTCTATTTTTTAAAACTGCCATCTGGTTGTTGTACTTCTTTATCATGTCATCAAGGGTTAGCTCTGAGTCAAGTGCCTTTTTCCGGAGTAGTTTAAACTCATTGCTAAAGCCTGCTTTGAGGGTTTCTATCTCCTTCAACATTTTTTTTTCCGTAACCCCGTGCTTAACATAAAAATAAAACGTAGCTGCTATAAAAAACAGCAGAACGCTCCCTAATATTATCAAAACAGTTAAATTCACTTTTATAAACACTTTCCAGGTCTCCGTAAGACAAGTATAACATGTATGCCTGTAAAGTACAAAATATCACTCTTATAAGAACAAAAAGACTCCAAGCAATCTCTCTTCCTGTTGTGGACAAAAAGCGTCTGGACATTTCCGGCAGTCTCAGCTCGAAGCATTGGGCATCCTGCCCCGTTTCCTGAAGAGCTGCCGCACAGATTGATTCAGCTATATACGTTTAAAAAAGATGTTGTTGTTGATCCGTTTTGCGGCAGCGGCACTACTTGTCTTAGCGCATTGAAAAACAATAGACATTATATCGGATATGAAATCGAACCATCCTATGTTAAATTAGCAAATCAAAGAATCGAATCTCTAATGACAAAACTGAACACATTCTAATGTTTTGAAGCAAGGGAGTTCATTTTTGATTTCATGGACAGGGCACTAACATTTCAGGGCTTCAATAAAACTTTGCAGCTTATCGGGTGGTAGAAACTCCTCCGGCAGCTTTATGTCGGGAAAGCATAAGGGTAATGAAAGTCTGAGAAAATCCTTAACGGCAAATTCAAATAATCCATTCAGAAACACCTCCGTTGCGTTTTCAATCAGAAACGCCTCCGTGCTCCACATATCTGTGCCGCCGCTGATTATACCGGCACAATCGCTTGTTTTTACAGGTGCCGGCTGCGCACCTTTAGAGATAGCAAAGGAGCGTACATTGAGATTTAATGATTGAAGCCCCTTGACGACAGGGTTTTGGCCGAAACGATGCTTACCGGTTGTTATCGGCAGAAAGAGTGATGTGTTAACGCCGGAGCAGTAGAGCCAGGGTCCCTCTGACCTTGCACTATACGGTTTCAATACAAAATACAAATAGTCGTTTATATACTCATAATTCATACGCTTATATTAAAACATAATTAGGTTGGTTTTTTCAAAAAAATTGTACACATTGACCGCCTCTTTTATGTTTACTTATAATTATGCTGTGAAAGGTTATCAGCATATGGGCTCCAAAGTTGACTTAAGGATGTCGGCGATATTGGGGCTTATCATTATAACTGTGGCGGCATACTTCAATGTTATTAACAATTCATTTGTAAATTATGATGATTTTAAATATGTAACTGAAAATCCACATATAAGAAACGGATTAACTATAAGAAATCTTAAGTGGGCACTGAGCACCACCCACGGCTCGCATTGGCATCCTGTAACGTGGATTTCCCACATGGCCGACATTCAGATATTTGGGCTAAACCCCGCCGGTCACCATCTTATGAGTTTGCTTTTTCATATTGCAAACGTCATTCTGCTCTTTCTGTTTTTATTTGATGTGACGGAAAGACTTTGGCAAAGTGCGTTTGTTGCAGCGTTGTTTGCGGTGCATCCTGTAAATGTGGAATCGGTGGCATGGATTGCAGAAAGAAAAAATGTTTTGTTTATGTTTTTTATGATTCTTTCGTGGTTTTCTTATGTCTCTTACATAAGAAATAAAAATATGCCGGTCTATATAATTTTACTTTTACTTGCAGCGTGTTCCCTGATGTCTAAGGCTGCCGCCGTGGTGCTTCCCTTTACTCTGTTGCTTTTTGATTTCTGGCCGCTGAGAAGGTATGAAATCGGAGTGCTCCACAACGGCATTCTGTACCAGGAAGAAAAACACATGGTGCGTTGGCTGATATTTGAGAAAATCCCGCTTATTTTAATCTCTGTTGCAGGAAGTGTAATCATAACACTAATTCAGGAAAAATCCCGCACGATTATCTCTTTTGAAGAGCTGCCACTAACCCACAGACTCTCAAATGCCGTCATTTCCTACTTCACTTACCTCAAAAAACTGTTTATACCGGAAGGTTTTACCGTCTTTTACCCCTATAACGATGTTAACTCACTTATCCCGGCAATAGTGGCGGCAATTGTTCTTGGGGGCGTAACCGCTCTTGTCATAGTCTTCAGAGCTAAGGCGCAATATGCTGCAATGGGGTGGTTATGGTATGTTGGAACATTTTTACCGGTCATTCAAATTATACCGGTTGGACTTGCAAGGATGGCGGACAGATATGCATACCTTCCTGAGATTGGGGTTTTTATAGCCCTTGCCTGGGGTATCGGAAAACTGCTGCAAAATATCCGCTTTCATAATACTGTGAAAATTATAATCAGCTTAATTATCGTGCCTCCGCTGGTTTTTCTGACTTATAAACAAACAACCTACTGGAAAGATTCAATATCACTGTTTAAGCACACAGTGGAAGTCACAAGTGGTAACTACGTGGCCCATAACAATTACGGGCAGGCACTTCTGAAAGCAGGTAAAATTACCGCAGCGCGGATGCAATTTGAAAAAGGTTTGAAGATTCGTCCATATAACAGGGAATTGAATTTCAACATGTGGTTAGCCCTGTTGATGGAGGGAAGCAGTGAGGACAGTGAGAAGTATTTCAGTGTGCTTATATCTTTTAGTGAGAAAAACAGCGATATTGGTCTTTATAAGGAAGCAGGCGGCGCCTTACTGAAATATGGCCGGTATGAGCAGGCGGCACAATGGTTAAATAAGTTTATAAAGCAAAACAATGGCGACTGGGAAGTATATAAAAACCTTGGGGCGGCCTATGGAGGCATGAAAAAATATGATACTGCAATCTCAGCCTTAACTCATGCTTCAAAGCTAAATCCGGTTGATTGGGAGCCGCACTTTCTTAAAGGATTGCTTCTGAGGGAGACCGGCAAGAGAAACGAGGCGGTTGCCGAATTTATGTCTGCATACAGACTGAATCCTGACTCTAAAACCCTCAGAGACATCCTGCAACACACAGTTGAGGGGCTTGGTAAAAAGCCATGAAAAACCAGCGGGGTGTTACTTTTATAGAAAACCGGATTTTAAAGATTAAGAAGAATCAGAAGGAGGAGCTTTGATATGGAAAAGTTTAGTAATAGAGTAATAAGCGGGATTTTGGCGCTTGGGTTGGCATATGTTTTCTCTATGTTACATCCGGTTTTAACTTTAGCGGACGAAGCGGTTGACCCTGAAAATCTTTTTGAATCAAAGTGTAACCAGTGTCATTCAACAGACAGGCCTAAGGGTGCAAAAAAGACCCCTTCAGAGTGGAAAGATACCGTGATAAGAATGAAATTGGGTTATGGCTGCAATATAACCGACGAAGAGGCTAAAATAATTATTAAGTACCTCTCGGAAAAATATCCTAATACCAAGTAGCAGTCATTCAATTAACTTTGTTGGCTTGTTCGAAAGCTCCTTGACGTCTCCCTTAAAGGGGAATCCCCTATGAGGGGAGGTCGCTTTCTCATTGCCACCTCGTTACTCTTTTGACTACTACTTGGTATCAGCAAGCTGCAGGAGGTTATTTTTTTAAGCAGATATGTTTTGCATGTCTGCAGTGTATGTGTTATAATTGAGCCGGCTTAGCAAACTGTCTCAAAGGTCGTGATTATGGCTGACAGTGGCTGCAGACATAAATATATGTACAGACGGAGTTTCCGGTAATTATGATGTTTAAAGACGGATTAAAACGGGACAATGGAGCTGACGACATCCCTGCCGATGAGTATATGTTTGTTGACTCATTAGAGGGTATTGAGCTGCCGGAGCCGACTTTTATTAACTTAATAATGAATTTGAGCGGTAATGCTTTGATTCATCTCGGCATTGTTAAAGCCCCTGACTATGAGCAGGAGGTAAACCCTGAAATGGCAAAGCACCTGATTGATACGATAGTCATGCTGCAAGAGAAAACAAGGGGTAACCTCAATGAAACTGAACTGAAGCACATCAATGAGATAATCTACCAGTTGAAAATATCTTACGTTAATATAATAAATCAGCAATAGGAGGTAACATGCATCAGAGATTGTTGGCGGTTGTTTTAGCCGGTGGAGAGGGAAGGAGGTTATTTCCGCTTACGGCCATAAGGTCAAAACCATCTGTTCCTTTTGGGGGGAGATACAGAATTGTGGATTTTGTCTTAAGTAATATGATTAACTCCGGGATTTTCTCCACATACCTGCTGGTACAGTACAAATCACAGTCTTTGATAAAGCATGTTCAGGAGAACTGGAGCCAGACCTCAGTCTCAAGAGACCAGTTTATCACCATAGTGCCGCCACAGATGAGAAAGGGAACCGACTGGTTTCAGGGCACTGCGGATGCTGTCCTGCAAAATGTAAACCTGATTCAGCAGTACAAACCAACTCATGTTGTCATATTCGGTGCCGACCATATTTACAGAATGGACATCAGCCAAATGCTGGACTTCCACATCAGATCAAATGCTAAAGTTACCGTGGCTTCAAGACCGGTGCCTATAGAGGAGGCCTCAGCTTTTGGAGTCATCAAGACCGCCTCAGACGGTAAAATCGAAAGATTTGAGGAAAAACCTAAAAATCCGTCACCTATGCCTGGTGACCCTTCCAAGGCTTATATTTCCATGGGAAATTATATTTTTGATACCGATATCCTGATAGAGTCTCTGGCAGAGGCACAAAAGAGAAACGAAAATGACTTTGGAGGCCATATTTTGCCGCATCTTGTTAATAAGATCAATCTGTACTCCTACGATTTTTCTCAAAACGTGATTCCCGGCACTGCTCCCTACGAGGAGCCCGGCTACTGGCGTGACGTCGGTACTATAAAGGCCTTCTGGGAGGCACATATGGATATGCTTGGTGAAAAACCGGTTTTTGACATATTAAATCCCCAGTGGCCGATTCATCCGGCTATGTCGCTGGTGCCGCCTGCTAAGATTATAAGCGGCTGCATTGAAAACTCTTTTATTTCAGACGGTGTTACTATTAAAGGCGCCGTTATTAAAAACTCCTTCATAAGAAGCGGTGTTACCATTGAAGACGGCGTTGAAATAACTGATTCCATAATACTCGAAAACGTGCGCCTCAAAAAGAACTGCAAACTCAACAAGGTCATTATCGATAAGGACAACACAATTGGTGAGGGTGAAAGCCTGGGGTTTGATAAAGACAAGGACAGGTTTAAAATGCACGTAGATGAGTGCGGCATAGGGATACTTCCTAAGACGGGGTCCATATAGGTTATGGAGGTCATTAACGAAACCCTGACATTTAGCACAAAAGGCTGCTGTGACTTAATAAATATAACCGGCCACGTTGCATCGGTTTTAAGCAACTCCGGCATCAGAAAGGGCATAGTCACTGTTTTTGCCGTAGGCTCAACCGCCGCCATTACAACTTTTGAGTACGAACCGGGATTAATTAAGGATATGACGAATTTGTATGAAAAAATTGCTCCTTCAAAAGCCTCATACGCTCATGATGCCACGTGGGGGGATGCTAACGGATTCAGTCATATACGGGCTGCCTTTAGCGGTCCCTCACTAACTATTCCTTTCGAGGACGGCTCTATGTATCTGGGCACATGGCAGCAAATTGTTCTTGCCGACTTTGACAACAGGCCCAGAAGCAGAAGCATTGTTGTAAACATTATCGGACAATAATAAAGAGGAGGATTCAAAAATGGAAGTTTCTGTTATAAAACCGCAAGAGAAAGAGCTTAAAGAAAGGGGAATTCAACACTGGCCTATATGGAGCAAGGAAGTGTCTAAGTTTGACTGGTTTTACGACAGTACAGAGGAGTGCTATATACTGGAGGGAAAGGTTGAGGTTGTAGCAAAGGATGGTAAAAAAGTGGAATTTGGAAAGGGTGATTTTGTTACTTTCCCTAAGGGGCTTGCCTGCACGTGGGAAATTAAAGAGCCTGTCAGAAAACATTATAATTTTAAATAGTTTGTTTAACGGGAGATTGTTAAAATTATTTTCCTATGAATAAAGAGTTCATTGATGAGTTTGTATCACCTCAGAGCAAAGAGAAATATACACTGGTTGCTGGTGAGATAGAAGGTGACAGGGTCAAAACAGGTTATCTTTTGAGCGAAAAATCAGGTGAGAGGGTGGAAATAACTAATTTCATCCCTCGTTTTGTTAAGAGTCAGGACTATACTGAAACATTTGGTTATCAATGGAACATTTTCAGGAAAACTCAACTTGACAGCAGCAACTTAACTGATTTATCTCAAAGGCGTTTTTACAACGGCACGAAATGGCAGCCCGTGGAGATGAAAGGCACAAAGATTTTGGAGGCCGGATGTGGTGCCGGCAGATTTACCGAGATTATTTTAAAAACCGGTGCTTTGACGTATTCCTTTGACTACAGCAATGCTGTGGATGTTTGTTATGAAAACAACTTAAATGACCGTTTATGTGCTTTTCAGGGAGACATTTTTAATATTCCCTTTCCTGAAAATTATTTTGACAAAGTGTTTTGTTATGGTGTGCTTCAGCATACTCCCAACCCCAGGGCCGCCTTTTATTCTCTGGTAAGAGCCCTCAAACCCGGCGGTAAAATATCAGTTGACTGCTACCTCAAGGACGGTAGAATCGAGCATTGGAAATCCAAGTACATATGGCGGCCTGTAACTACAAGGATGGACAGGGAATTATTATTAAAAATCTTACGTGCATATATTCCCGTGTGGTTTCCGGTTGACACTGTACTTAAGAGAATACCTTATCTGGGAAGGTTTTTAGGCTCTGTAATCCCATGCTGGAACTACACAGGAAGAGTGAAGGGCTACAGGGATTTGATAGAGTGGGCGGTAATGGACACTTTTGATGCTTTGGCTCCTAAGTATGATTTGCCCCAGAGGTTTGAAGATGTGCTACAATGGTTTCAAAATTCACCGGAGAAATTCACCGGCATAGATGTTTTTTTAGGTGCAAACGGAATTGTAGGAAATGCTGTTAAGCTATAACCGTACCTGGGATGGAACTAATAAGTTTGCTTACTGAGTGACTGTTAAAAATTCAGGGGGTGGTGCTATGGCGCCATCCCCCGGTACTTATACGTTTTTTGTCAGGTAGGTCAGGGTTCTTGCAAACCCTCCCCCTTAAGAACCGTACATGAGAGTTTTCCCTCATACGGCTCAAGCCTATTAAATGCCTATTAAAGACACGGCATCACACCTTCATTAAGACTTTGTATTACAGGTCTCATATGGATTGAAGTTATATTTCACTTTTACGTGCCGTATGGTAAGCGTCAAGTTAACCCCACCCACATTTTTTTATGTTAACAGTGTAAGCGTCAAGTAAACCCCATCTTCAAAAAAATAAGTAGAGGTGTCATACTTGTGTGAAAAAAGATGGGGTTTACTTGACGCTTACGGTTTACTTCTGTGAGTTTGACGGCCTGCGCCGCATTAAGGTGGCGGTTAAAATAATAGAAGGATGAGAGCTCGAAATCCGATGGTGTATCTTAATTATGTGTCCATTTTTTCTGGGGAACATCGTAATTTTAAAACGATAACTAACAGGTTTGTAAGGAGCAGGTCAAATAGGAAAGGGGTAAAATATACGTATAACTCATAATTATAAAAAAGCAGATCAGTTAGGAACTTTATCCCTGTCACCGAAAAAATGGTAATTAAAAAAGCCGGTAACCTTTTCATAAACATCACTATTAAAGAAATTATGAAAGTCGCTATAAATGCCATCACTTTCTGGTGTTTTAACTCTATAGGGGTAATAAAATTCCTGTTAAGTAACATGTCTATTGCATAGGCATGGATGTAAACGCCGGGCATTTTTTTAGAAACAGGACTTGACACTATATCGCCGGCTAATGGTGCACTTGCCCCTATTAACACTATTTTGTCTTTGAAAATCGTTGAATCTGTCTCATCAACCTTCCAAAGTGGTATCGAGGGAAAGTCCCTGTCCGTATAGTTAATAAAAGTGTAATAGTCAAGGATGCTTTCGTACATAGAAGGTATCATCATATCGCCAAGTTTACAATGTCTTATTCCAGCCGTGTTAAAGTCAAAGCCGGCATCTGCATACGGGGCATAAACCGCACCTCCAACATATTTACTTACCACCTCCATAGGAAAAGGCAGATACTGTTCGTAACTATAATAATCCGGGTTTATATCAAAGGCAGTTATTTCATTGTTTTCTGAAGGGATCGCTATTCTTACGTTTGCAAGAGTAACGTTGTTATTGTTTTTATAAATACTTTCATGTGTTTCGGGATTAATTTGTCGTAATAAAAAGCTATCTAATTCGTGACTGAAATAAGCAAGCACTATGTTGGATTCAGCATTTTCAAGTATCTTTATAAGTTTCAGATCTTCTTTTAAATCTCTTATACGGCAAAAAAAATTATCAATACCCAGTACTTTTGGTTTTCCTTTAAGAATCCCCTCAATAGCATCGGCAAACACAGAGCGTTCATAACCATAGCGCTTAACAGTTTCGTCATCGAAAGCGACAATCAGTACTGGAGTAGTACCCTTGCTTTTAGTTGGAAATCGCCTGCCATAAAGGTAGTCGTCAATTATGGGAAGTTTTTCTTTGATTATAAACGAAACGTCTGTCACGAAATAGACTATTAAAAGGGATAGCAGGAAATAATATTTATTCTTTAGAATCTCTTTCACCTTTATAATGATTTACTCACTTATGGACTTCCATATTACAATATTATATTATTAAATTAGCTTTTTTCAAATTTTTGAAACTTTAACAGCATTATTATACGGTATACCTTTCTCCATAGGAGCAATCCAACAAGTTGCTCCTATGGAGAAAGGTTGCTTAACAAGAAATTGTTAAATTGTTCTCTGCAAACTTATCGAGTTCCTCCTCCAGGTATTCTTACCGCTGGCATTCCTAATAATGGAGGTTTATATCCTCTTAATAATGGATATGTAGTTGTATTATCAGACGCACTTTTACTTGAACCTTTCTGACCTTTTGAAGCATTAGTGCTATTATCGCTGCTTTTTCTGCTCCCTTTCATTTGGCCTGTCTCTGGATCCTGAATATAATCAATTTTTTTCTGCCCTTTTGAAGAACTAGTAATATTATCACGATTATCGCTGATTTGAATTCTTCCTTCTAATTTGCCTGTTACTGGATTTTGAATATAACGATGTGCATTTCCCATAAAGTCCTCCTATATTTAAAAAAGATTTTAAAAGATATGTCATTTTATAATGACATTGTGCTTTACACCTCATTCTTTCTTCTGTTTTATTTTATCATGGTTTATAAAGTAATCATGTAAAATGTGATAATTTTTTAAAACAGCGCAAATTTTTCACAATATTCTTTTTCCAAAAGATTTTTATTATGTTTTGAAATTATGTAATTGTTGTATTTACCTAAAAAATAAGACAAACTACAAACAATAGCGTGTAATACCAGAGTGAAAATGTGTTGAGGAGCTTTTGACGATGCCAATGAGGTTAAGCGATTGAATGTAACCTGGTATCAGTCTTTATAGCTTAAAAAATGTAAACCAATGCTCCTTACAAAATGTACAGATTTCCCCTTCCATCAATAACATAACAATCCATAAATGGTTATTTTTTTAATGTTTTCACAGTATAATTATTTGGCATTATTTGTGCATATACAATTAAGGGGGAAGGCGAAATGGATAAAATGATGACAATAGAAAAATTAAAAAATTACGCTAATGGAATTACAGTCTTATATGCCGAGGACAGTGTTGATATAAGAGAGGAGACGGCAGCCGTTCTAAGGAGTTTTTTTAAAGTAGTTGATGATCTTCCCCCGATTCAGTGGACACAAAGTTAAGGTACCCCATTATAGAGTTCGAAGTCAATAGGGCTTAACAATCCATTTTTGGAATGCCTTCTTTGACGGTTATAAAAAGCCTCTATATACTCGAATATACTACTCTTGGCCTGTGACTTTGTTTCATAATTTTCATTGAATATTAACTCAGTCTTTATCGTATGAAAAAAGGACTCGGCTACGGCATTATCATAGCAGTCTCCTTTTTTACTCATACTTTGAATGACTCCGTATTGCTTCAGAGCATCCCGAAATCAGAAACTTTCCTGCCTCCTTCCACCACCAGTCGTACGGCCTCTGCTTTGAACTCCTTATCATACCTTCGCCTTTCCATTGTCTTACCTCCTTTTCAGTATTCTATCTTATTTAACTGTCCATTGAATCGGGGGAAGATCACTCAATACCGCTTGAGGTGGCGATAATTTAAGAATAATCAGATTTTAGCGTCAAGCACATCCCAGAACTCTTATTAACAAAAACAGATGTGACAAGCAAGTGACTTTTTACCACTTGAAAATGCAATAATTCTAAAATAAACACAAGGATGTAATCTGATAACGATATTTCACACTCTCTTCATCAAAAACTCCTTCAATTCATCAACTGAACCGGCCAGAAATCAAAAAGCAACAGAGTAAAGGGAAGCACCACGGCGGCAGCCTTAGACATCAGGGAACACGCTGCAA